>QHWK01000732.1 GCA_003223775.1 Acidobacteriota bacterium | reverse complement strand
TTTCTTCGTCGCGCAGGTCAGCTCGGCGGAGGCGACGAGCGCGCGGCGCGGGCTCGAGGAGCCGGCGGCGGAGGCGCGGCGGTGAACGCAATCGGCGTCATCGCGATCAACGTGTTCCGCGAATCGGTCCGCGACAAGGTCCTCTACAACCTGGTGCTCTTCGCGATTCTGCTGATCGCGGCGTCGCTGCTCATCGGCGAGCTGACCGCCGGGCAGGACGTGAAGATCATCAAGGACCTCGGGCTTACCGCGACGTCGATCTTCGGGCTGTTCATCGCGGTGTTCATCGGCATCGGCCTGGTGTCGAAGGAAGTGGAGCGGCGCAGCATCTATTCGCTGCTGGCGAAGCCGATCACGCGTTCGCAGCTGGTGGTCGGGAAGTACGCGGGGCTGGCGTTGACGCTCGCCGTCAACATCGCCGTGATGGCGGCCGCGCAGTACGTCGTGCTCGCCTACATGCGGTGGGGGATCCCGCCGAACGTCGAGCGCACGTGGGACGCGCCGGCGATCGATCCGGCGCTGCTCGTCGCGATCGCGCTGATCCTGGTCGAGCTGATGCTCGTGACGGCGATCGCGGTCTTCTTCTCGACCTTCTCCACGCCGCTCCTGTCCGCCGCGCTCACCTTCGCGTTGTTCATCGTCGGCCATTTCAGCGCGGATCTTCGGAACTTCCAGAGCGTCGTCGAGTCGCCCGCGGTCGGCCGCATCGCGCGCGGTCTCTACTGGGTGCTGCCGAACCTCGCGCAGTTCGACGTGAAGGCGAGCGTCGTCCACGGCCAGCGCGTGCCGGCTGGGTACGTCGCGGTCGCGGTGGCGTACGCGGCGGTCTACATCGCGCTGCTGCTGACGATCTCCACGTCGGTGTTCGCGCGCCGCGATTTCAAGTAGCGATGCGCACCGCGATCACGATCGTCGTCGCGCTCGTCCTGCTTGCCGGCGCCGCGCGGTTGCAGGCGGTCCGCGAGCGGTGGTATCCGCCCGCGCTCGAGGAGGAGACGGCGATGTACCTGGAGTCGGCCGCGGCCGTCCGCCGCATCTCCGGTCCGTATGCGCCGCTCGTGGCCGACCTCTATTGGATTCGCGCGATCCAGTATTACGGCGGGACGAAGCGTCGTCTCAGCCCCGCGCAGGGCGGCGACGCTACGTCCGGCGCCGGTCCGGGCGCGGCGTCGCCGACCGATGATCGCTACGCGCTGCTCTATCCGATGCTCGACATCACGACGACGCTCGATCCGCGATTCAACATCGCGTACCGCTTTGGCGCGATCTTCCTCGCCGAGGCGTATCCGAACGGCGCCGGACGGCCGGACCTCGCGGTCCAGCTGCTGCAGAAGGGACTGCGCGATCGACCCGATAAGTGGGAGTACATGGAGGACATCGCGTTCGTCCACTACTGGTACGAGCACGACTACCTGGCCGCGTCGCAGTGGTTCGAGAAGGGCGCCGAGGCGCCGGGCGCGCCGTGGTGGCTGCGCTCGATGGCGGCGACGACGCGCGCGCGCGGAGGCGACCGCGCGGCATCGCGGCTGACGTGGGAAACGATTCGTCAGACGACGGAGATCCCCTTCCTGCGGCAGGACGCGGAACAGAAGCTGCTGCAGTTGCGGGCGCTCGACGAGATCGACGCGCTGCAGCAGGTCGTCGATCAGGTGAAGGCGCGAACGGGCGCGGCGCCGGAGGACTGGGCGTCGCTCGTCCGCGCGCGTGTGCTGCGCGGCATCCCGGTCGATCCGCGCGGCACGCCGTACGAGCTGGCGCCGGACGGCCGCGTCCGCCTGTCGTCGTCTTCGAGGTTGTATCCGCTGCTCGTCGAGCCGCCGTCGGGAACGGAACGACGATGATTGCTGGAGCGCGTCGCACAATCGGTGTAGGGCGGCCCTTTCAGGGCCGCCGAGGCGAGGCTGAAAGCCTCGCCCCACAGATTTTGCAAGTGCCGGCCACGGATCGATGATGCTCCCCGATCTTCCGCTCCCGGTCCGTCCGCGTGCACCAAGTGCGCGCGCGAGCTGGTGTGGTATGAGAACGTGCCGATCGTCAGCTGGCTGGTCCTGCGTGGCCGCTGCCGCACGTGCGGGACGCCGATTTCCTTCCGCTATCCGCTGATCGAGGCGCTGACGGCGGCGATGTTCGCGCTCGCGTGGTGGTACTACGGGCCCGGCGCGCTCCTCGCGTCGCGCCTGATCTTCGGCTGCGCGCTCATCGTGCTCTTCGCGATCGACCTCGAGCACCATCTGCTCCCCAACGCGATCACCCTTCCCGGCATCGTCGTCGGCTTCGTCTTCAGCCTGTTCACCGAGCCGGGCTGGGAAGCGTCGCTCATCGGCCTGCTCGCCGGCGGCGGTGCGCTCTACGCCATCGCCGAGATCTATTACCGCGTCCGCCACGAGGAAGGCCTCGGGATGGGCGACGTGAAGATGCTCGCGATGATTGGCGCCTTCCTGGGCTGGCAGCTGGCGATCCTGACGCTGATCCTCGCGTCGTTCGCCGGGACGCTCATCGGCCTCACGCTGATCGCGACCAGGCGCGGCGGGATGAAATACGCGCTCCCCTTCGGCACGTTCCTCGCGCTCGGCGCAGCGACCGCCGCGGCCGTCGGCCCGAATCTGCTCAACTGGTATCTGGGGCTCTTCTGATGCACCTGACGCCGCAGGCCTACGCGCTCGTCGGCCTGACGGCCATCGTCGCGGCGCTCGTGACGGTCGTCGTGTTCTCGATGCTGCGCTTTTCGGCGGCCGCGCGTGAAACGCGGCGCAATCTGCGCACGGGCGGCGGCGCCGACACGGCGCTGCTCTCGGCGGCGCTGCAGGAAGCCGTCACCAAGCTGAAGGCGCAGGAGCGCGCGACCGCCGCGCGCGCCGAAGCGTCGGAGCGCCTGAGCGGCGAGATCATCTCGAGCCTCACCGCGGGCCTGCTGGTCGTCGGCCTCGAGGGCGAGATCCGGATTCTCAATCCCGCGGGGAGGCGCATGCTCGATGTGCCGGAGTCGATGCCGGCGGAGGAGATCGAGCGCGCAGGCCGGCTCCCCGGGGCGACGCGCGGCGGCGGGCTGCGCGAGCAGCCGCTGCGCGACGTGATCGACGAGTGCCTGCGGCGGCGCAGCCCGATCGTGCGCCACGCGGTGGAGCTGCCCGACACCGGGCGCGGCGCGACGCATCTCGGCGTCACCGTCTCGCCGCTCCTCGACGAGAACCGCGGGCTCCACGGCGCGATCTGCCTGTTCACCGATCTCACCGCGGTTCGCGATCTCGAGGAGCAGCTGCGGCTGAAGGACAGCCTCGCGACCGTCGGCGAGCTGACGGCCGGCATCGCGCACGAATTCCGCAACGGCCTCGCGACGATCCAGGGTTATAGCAAGCTGCTCGATCTCAACGCGCTGCCGCCGTCGTACCGGCCCTACGTCGAGGGCATCCGCGCCGAGACCGAGTCGCTCAGCCAGGTGGTGACGAACTTTCTCAACTTCGCGCGGCCCGCGCAGCTGGTGCTCTCGCGCGTGGAGCTCCGAGGCATCTGCGAGCGCGCCGCCGACGAGTTCCGCGCCGACGCGCGCGCGCTCGGCGGCGACATCGAGGTCAATGGCGATTTCGACGTCATCGAAGGGGACGAGGTCCTGCTGCGCCAGGCGTTCAGCAACCTGCTGCGCAACGCCATGGAGGCGTGCTCCGGCGGCAGCGGGCCGCCGCGGATCGTCATTCACTCGGAGATCGATCTTCCGCAGAAGGTGTCGCGGATCGCGGTCAACGACAACGGGCCGGGGATCGCCCCCGCGCTGCGCGAGCGCATCTTCCGCCCGTTCTTCACGTCGAAGCGAAGCGGCACGGGCTTGGGCCTCGCGCTGGTGCAGAAGATCATCGTTTTTCACAACGGCCGCATCGTCGCCGGCGCGTCGCCGCTCGGCGGTGCGAGCCTGCAGATCACGCTGCCGGTGAGCGGCTGAGGAGTTCAATAGCGTTACCGAACGTAACGAATCGGCGCTTACAGGCCTGACAGCCGCCCTGAGCCGCCCTACCGTCCTCTCACCTAACTGTCGATAAATACAACAGTTAATCCCTCCACACGCGTGGCGCTGCCGGCGTGGCAGTGCCATTGCTCAGGTGTCAGGGCAGGAACATGAAAAACGCGGGACGACACTTCCGGAGCGCGTTGGGATTTTCGCTCGTCGACATGCTGGCCACGCTGGCAGTCATTTCGACGGTGACGGCCATCGCGACACCTGCGGCGGTCGACATGGTGGACTCCATGCGACTCGGCATGTCGGTGCGCGACGTGGAGCGCGAGTTGCAGTTCGCGCGCCTCAAAGCGGTTTCAACGAGCCGTCCGATGCGCGTGCGCTTCGACTGTCCGTCGGCCGGCAAGCTGCGCGTCGTCGAAGTGATCGGCACGCCGGCGAACCCGGACGCGAACGACGCGGACACGTATCTGAATCGCTGCAGCGAGACGCTGTTTCCGTACTCGCCGACCGGCGCCGATCAGAGCCGCCTCACGCGGCCGAACAACGACGGCGCGATCCGGCTGCTGCAGAAGCAGGCGACGTTCTCGGCGAAGAAGACGCTCGAATTCTGGTCGGACGGATCGGTGCACGCCGACGCGGGCACCGGCAATCCGTGGCCGAACATCGGGAGCGCGGGCGTGACGATCACGCTCACGCGCAAGGGC
>QHWK01000731.1 GCA_003223775.1 Acidobacteriota bacterium | reverse complement strand
AACTGACCTCATCGTGCGATCTCCTTCACGTGGACGTGCTCCCACGCCCGGACTCTGCGTCTGGCTTCGTCGAACAGGCGTTCGTAATTCCTCGTGCGCACGTTCTCGCGCGCCTCGGGCGTCAACTGCGCGAACAGCGGCGCGTACTGCCTGTAGACCTTCAAGTACGTCGTCTGATCCGCGGGCGCGACTTCGTCGGTGCCGAAGAGGAAGCGATCCGGGTACCGGTTGATCAGATCGGCCGCGGCTCTGGTCGCCTCAGGCGTCGCCACCAGGTACTTGGCGACTTCGTCCCAGGAGATGTCGACGTTGACGTGCGAGAGCGCCGGGTTGCTCAACGCCTTCTCGATGATGCCGATCTGGTCCCGGACCGGATGAATGACACGGCCGAGACCGATGTGCGCCCAGATGAAGGTCGTCTTGGGATGGCGCAGGAACAGATCCCGCAACTGGACCAGCTGATATGGTTCCTGGCCCGGCTTCGGGAACGGCACGTCGATATCGTTGTGCATGAGCGCGACCAGGCCGACCTCGCCGGCGAAGTCGAGCAGGCGATCGAGCGCGCGGTTCGTGAGGCTGGCGGTCTCACCCGCGATCTTCGACGACACGAACTCCTTGTGGATCGTGAACTCGCCGATCCCGGAGAAGACGCCGGGGAACGTGGTCAACACGCGGCGGACGTGGTCGGCCGCGTACACGTCGGCAGGATTGAAGCCGGTGATCATCGGATCGAACCGCTCCCGTTCGGCGGGCGCGAGCGATCGGTAGGCCGTCGCGATGACGGCGTCGGTGAACGAGTAGTAATAGAGCGGCGCGTCGGTCTGCAGGTAATAGGTCGGCGCGAAGTCGCCCGAGTTGCCGTACGACCACTGCTGCTGCAGCGGAATTCCGAACAACGCGACCCGCCCGACCTTGGTGCCCATGAGCGTCAGGAAGTCGCGGATGTTGGTCCCTTCCTGGATGTAGTTGGTCAGGTGCAGATGCGAGTCGTTCAGCTCGTAGCGGTCGCGCGGCTGCAGCGCGGCGACAACCGACAACGCCGCGATCGCGATCGTTGTCGCGGCGATCGTCAGGCGGCTGCCACACTCCAAGATCCTGTCGGCCATGCCGTCTTCTCTTCGATCGATCAGAAGTTCATCTCGAGGTTGATGTGCACGATGTTGCCGGTCGCGCCGACCGGCATCGGGTAGGCGGTGTAGCCGACGGGGCTGTTGTTGACGTGAATGAACTCTGTGTTGAGGCGCAGACCGCGGTCCTTCATGAAGTACCAGTTCTCGCCGACCCGCACCTCGGAGGGATCACCGTAGCGGCCGAAGATCTGCGACCCGCTCAGATAGAGCTGCAGGATCTTCGGCACGACCATCGCCGACCCCTGCAGCTGGTAGCCGTTGTCGGTGACGTCGGGAATGCCTCCCGTGTTGGCGCCGGTGAAATTGGTCAGCCAGCGCCGGTAGTACTCCCCCTCCAGCGCGAGGCCGTGGTACTTGATGCCGGCGTCGACGCTCAGCATCTTGTAGTCGACGGTGTCGACGGCGATGCCGGCGCCGAACAGATCCGGCGTGAACACGACGCTGCCGTCGGTCAGCCGGATCTGACTGTTCTCGATCGCGTTCGTGCCCGGCTGGCTCTGCTTGTCCTCGAGGCTGTGCGACACGTGCACGCCGAGCCGCGTCGCGGCTTTCTGGTGGTCGTCGTAGTCGCCGAACGTGCCGTACAGACCGAACTCCCCCGTCGTCGGCAGCCACTGCAGCATGTAGGACTGCGTGTCGAGCTTGTTGTCGATTTGCGAAGCGCTGACGCCGAGGATGCTCAAGTTGGTGGCGAACATCGCCATGTACTTCAACCTGGCGGGGAGATCGCCCTTGAGCCAGACGCCGTTGGTGTACGAGCCCCTGAAGAACTCGTCGGCGATCAGGCGATCGTCGACGCCGAGCCAGTAGGGAAACTGTCCTTCGGTGCTGCGCACCGTCGGCAGCGACGTGATCCCCGCGCCGACGCTCACGAAACGATTGATCGTGTAACTCAGATTGCCGCCGCCCACGACCTGCGCGGCTTCACCCTGAGAGGGGTTCGACGACCAGACGTACAGGTAGTAGCGGAACTTCGGCGTGAGGAACCATCCGGAAAACGGCGCGAAGAATTTCTGCAGCTGGATGTCCTGCCGCAGCTGCACGGTGTGCGAGTTGCCGAACGCGTCGACGTAGGTCTCATCCAGATTCCGCTGATTGAGGTATCGCGCGTAACTGAACAACCGGAAGTAAATCTGCCCCTTGTCGCCGTCGTAGAGCAGGAAGCCGGCGTTGGGGACGTGCTCGAGCGGCTTCACTTTCTCCGTCTCCTGCGCCGCCGCCAGGCCGGCGATGAATTCGCCGCTGCAGCCGTCAGACACCCACACGCCGGTGTCGTCGTATCCCCACGTCTTTCCGAGCAGACACAGGGCGCTGCCGGTGGATTGCCTCAGCACCACGCCGGCCAAGGTATCCGCCGCACAGTGCTCTCGCGTGCCGGGCGACGACCCGCACGTGATACGCGCCTCGACCGCCGGCGTTTGCGCGGCCGGCACGGTCCCGGCCGGCGGCGCTGAGATCTGCGCACGCGCCGACGATGCGGCGGCAAGAAGGGTCAGCGTCACGAACGCGGCAGAAGCCGCCTGATGTCTCCATGGAGGCATGTGACCCGTTGCACCGCATGCGACGTGCCACAGGAACTGCGCGCAGCCACGCGAATCTGATGGCGCAGACTCGGGCCCTGGCTGGCCTCCGGCGCGAATACGACACCTCCGCCCCCCGCACGATCGGAGCGCCTCCGAACCCTCGGAAGATCAGGTGCCAGCGAGGGGCGAATGAGCGGCGTGTCCGCGGCTCACCATTTGCACTTCCCGCCGCGGACTTCACTGCGTCAGCGAGACCTCACAGAAAGGACAGTAACGATGAAGAGACTGCTCACCCTCTCGATGCTCCTGTTCGTCGTCGGCGCCGGGAGCGCGGCCGCTCAGGACCGACGCAACTGAGCGATCTCGGCGACAAGCAGGTCAAGGCCGCGGTCGATGCCGAGCTCGTGAAGAAGGGCCTGAGTAGGACCGATGCCGAGAGCGCCGACTTGTACATCGGATACCAGGCAGGCATCGGCCAGGAAAAGGAGTACACCTCGTTCGATTCCGGCTGGGGCTACGGCCCTGGGTACGGACGCGGCTGGTACGGCGGCGGCGGCGGCATGACGACCGGGTCGACGTCGACGATCTACATCGGGCAGCTCGCGCTCGACATGTATGCCTCGTCGCCAAAGACGCTGGTGTTCCGCACCGTGGCCAGCAAGACCCTTGACACCGAGGCCAAGCCGGAAAAGCAGCAGAAGAACCTGGCGAAGGCGGTCACCAAGATGCTGAAGAACTATCCGCCGGCGCCGAAGGAGAAGACCTAGATCGAGTCCTGCCCTCGCGCGACGCCTTCAGGCGAGCAGCAATCGTTCGCCTGAAGTCTTCGCGCGAGTGCCGCTACTTGCGCAGGCGTGTCGGATACTTTGCGAACATCTCGGCGATCGCGCTGTCGATCACCGCCTGCATCTTCGCGGGCTCGGCCTCGATTGGCTTGTCGACCCGGGCGCGGAACAGCTCCTTGCGCGTCTCCGGCTCGCGGAGCAGCAGCACCAGGGTGCCGACGTCGTACTGCTTCCGGCCACCATGGCCGACGGTCGGCTTCGAATTGAGGTCGACGTCGGTGCGCCGCAGCGATGCGTAGGTGACGACGACGTCGCTCGGCCCGGATGCCTGCTTCGACAAACCGAGCGCGGCCAGCTCGCGATCGTGTCCTTGTCAGCCGTCGTCGTCACGCCGTACTTCGGCATCTGCGCGAGGCCGGGGACGGCGACAACGAGGAGCAGAACACCGGCGGCGAGCGCGTGCGATTTCATCGGAACCTCAAAAGACGAAGCCGAAGCCGACGATCGGGCCGTGCAGCGATTGCGAGCTGACGAGCGTTCGCTGGAAGGCACCGATGCGGACGTCGGCGACGGTCAGCTTGTAGTACAGAACGGTGTAGCCGAGGCGAATTTCGGTGTGCGGAATGAGCCGCCAGTTGGCGTGGACCTCCGCCGAGAGATCGACGTCGGCGCCGACGCCGAACCCGCCGCCCTGAAAGTTCGCATCGAGGACCCAACGGCCCATGCGCTGCCGCCAGTCGAGTCCGACCAGCGGATCCCAATACACTGGCGTCGCCGTGCCGCTGATTTCCCTGTTCAGCAGCGGAAGCGTCAGCTTCGCGTCGAGGGTAACGGCCACGCGGCGGAAGCCGCCGGTCGCCGCCAGCCCGCCGAGCAGCCGTACTCCGCCGCGCGCGTTGAAGAGTCTCGTATCGGTGTCGAGACTGACTCTCGGCGTCTGGCGGGTGGCCGCGAGCGCGGCCCAGACCCCGCGAGCCTCGACGAACCAGCGGTCCGCCTGGATCGCAACGCCGGCCATGTAGGCGCTGTTCAGCGATACGTCGGTCGACGCCGACTGCGCATCGCCTTCGCCACCGCTTCCTCCGCCCGAGGGCAGCGACGGCAGATCGATCGTCGCGCCGAAGATCGGCGCCATCACCACGCTTGCGCACAGGATCGCGAAGCGCTGCGCGCGCGCTGGTGCGAGATGTCTGTAGGTCATGCCTGTCATCTGGCGGTGCGCACGCGGTCGCGTTCCGCCAACTCCCGCTGAATCAAGGTGTAGCTTGTGTAGTACTTGTAGATGTTGCCGACGTACTGCACCGTCTCCTGGCCGATTTCGCGCGCCGCAACGATCTCCACGTTCCCGAACCACTTGTTCGGATCGAGCCCGCGCTGCGCCGCCTTCCTGCGCAGCCCTGCGACGCGTGCCGGGCCGGCGTTGTACGACGCGAACGCGAAGAGCGCGCGATCGACGCGGCCGAGCGCCGGCTCGTCGTCGAGTTGGTCGGCGATGAACCGGAGATACTTGACGCCCGCGTTGATGTTGCGCTCGGCGCTCTCATCCACGCCGCTGATGAAGACCGGCGGACCCTCGGCGGTCGACGGCTTGATCTGCATCACGCCGACGGCGCCGGCGGAGCTGCGGCGGCTCTGATCGATGCCCGACTCCTGGTACGCCTGCGCGGCGATGAGCAGCCACGGGAACTCGTACTGGTCGCCGTAGCGTTTGAACAACGCGATCGTCTCCACGAACCGCGCCAGGTCGGCTTCCGATCGCGCGTTCCTGATGAACCGCGTGTCCTGAAAATATTTCCGGTACAGCATGTTGAACCGAGCGGTCCCCTTCGCGTTCACGGCGCCGAACGCGTTGACAGCCTCGAGCAGCTTGGTCGAGCCGGGGCGAAGCGCCCATGCGATCTCACCATCGGTCCGCAGCACCGCCGTGCGCTGCACCTGCAGCCGATCGAACACCTTGCTCCAGATGTCCGCGATGTGGCTGTCGACGACCGTCGCCGGCATCAGCCCGGTGTTCACCATCTCGAGGATGTCGTCGTCTTCGAGCTGCTCGTCGGCTTCGACGACGTGCACCGGCGCCTTGCCGGCGGCGGTGAGCCTCGCGTTCAAGGCCTGCAGACTGTCGAAGTACGCGCTCGACCGGCGAACGTGCACGTCGCGGCCCGACAGACCCTCGACGGTGTCGACGGCCGGCTGGCCCGGCGCCAGGACTACGAGCTCGCGGACGTCGGTGAGCCACGGTCGCGCGAAGGTGGCGAGTGTCTGCCGCTCCTCGGTAATCGTCAGGTTGGACGCCGCGATGTCACCCCGCCCGTCGACGAGCGCCTGGAACAGCTGATCGTGCCGGACGGGAATGAACGCCACGTGGACTTTGACCGTCTTTGTGCCCAGGCGCTGGTTGAGAAACGTCTCGAACTGTTTGCCGGCTTCGTAGGTCACGCCGCGCTGCTCGGCCTTGTCGAGGAAGTAGTTGGTCCGATTGAAGGTGACGAGCATCCGGACGTAGCGGCGTTCGACCATGCCGTCGAGATCGCCAACCCACGGCTGCAGCATCGTCCCATCGTCGGGCAGTTCCGCGGGTTCTGCGGGCGGTTCTGCGGGCGGCTCGGCCACGGTCGCTGTCGCGCGCCCGGCCGGTGTGTTGGTGGCGACGGGGTTGGTCGCAGGCTTCGCGGAACACCCGCCGGCCGCCAGTGGTCCGGCCATCAGCAGCGCCGCCACGATCCACCGCGTCCCCGACATCGCCATGTCCTTCACAGCCGTCACTTTGACGGCGCGGCCAGCGTCAGCTGCACCGGCACCGTCGCGAAATCCTCGAGCACGATCCCGTCCGGCGCGGGCTTGACGCGCGCGGCGCCGGCCATCGTGCCGCTGCCCGCGCCGCGACTGTCGAGCAACAGTTCCACGAACG
>QHWK01000730.1 GCA_003223775.1 Acidobacteriota bacterium | reverse complement strand
TCATGCGCTCGCGCGCCGGCGCCATTCTGCCGGCGTACTGCACCGCGCTCGGCAAGACGCTGCTCGCGTTCCGGCCCGACGCGGACGTGGCGGCGTGGGCCGGCTCGCAGAAGTTCGCCGCGCTGACGCCGAGGACGATCACCTCCGCGAAGCGTCTGCTGCGCGAGCTGCGCGCGATCCGCGAGCGCGGCTACGGCCTCGACGAAGAAGAGCGTGAGAAGGGCGTCTGCTGCGTCGCGGCGCCGGTGCGCAACCACAGCGGCCAGGTGGTGGCCGCGATCAGCGTGGCGGGCCCGAGCCAGCGGATGCCGCGCGTGCTTGCGGGCAGCGGCATGGCGGAGGCAATCGTCGCCGCCGCCGCCGCGATTTCGATCGATCTCGGAGCGGAAACCGTCGGACCTGTCGAATCGTACGGCGCCGTCTCGCCGGCGCATGGAGGACGAAGGTGAAGAGAGCGGTACTGGGTCTCCTCGTCTCTGCCTGGCTGCTTCCCGCCGCCGCTGCGGCGCAGGCAGTCACCGGCACCATCCTCGGTCTGATCACCGATTCGACCGGCGCCGTCATGCCGGGCGCGACGGTGACCTTGACCAATACCGGGACCGGCCTCGTGCGGGTCGTCCCGACCGACAGCAACGGCGAGTTCACCGCGCCGTCGCTGCCGACCGGAACGTATTCGATCAAGGCCGAGCTCTCGGGCTTCAAGACGATGACGAGACCCGAAGTGCCGCTCGGCGTCGATCAGCGCGTGCGCATCGACCTCAAGCTGGAGATCGGCGCGGTCGAGGAGTCGGTGACGGTCACCGGCTCGTCGCCGCTCGTGCAGACCTCGTCGTCCGAGCTCGGGACGACGGTGGACGAAGAGCAGATCAAGACGCTGCCGCTGAACGGCCGCAACTTCGTGAACCTCACGCGCACGGTGCCCGGCGTCGTTCGCGGGATTCCCGGCGCGAACATCGACGGCGCGGGGAGCCTCGCGTGGCGCGCGTCGGCGTCGTTCTCGGCGAACGGGCAGCGGCCGCGCGACAACAACTACATGCTCGACGGCGTCGACAACAACGAGACGTGGCTGCAGACGGTGGTCCTCTTCCCGAGCGTCGACGCGCTCGACGAGTTCAAGCTGCAGACCAGCACCTACTCCGCGGAGTTCGGGCACTCGCTCGGCGGCGTCGTGAACCTGCAGATCAAGTCGGGCACCAACGCGACGCACGGCAGCGGCTTCGAGTTCCTGCGCAACGACGCGTTCGACGCGAACAACTTCTTCAACAACCGCGCCGGCCGGCCCAAGCCGGACTTCAGCCAGCACCAGTTCGGCGGCACCCTCGGCGGCCCGATCGTCAAGGACCGGACGTTCTACTTCTTCGACTATCAGGGCTACCACGTCAACCAGGGCGCGACGTATCTGTCGACGGTGCCGTCGGCGAAGATGCGCGCCGGCGATTTCTCGGAGATCAACCGGACCATCTACGACCCGCTCACGCACCTGCCGTTCCCCGGCAACGTCGTTCCGGCGAACCGTCTCGATCCGGTCGCGGCCGCGATGCTCGGCCAGATCATTCCCGAGGCGAACACGGGGGGCACGCGGAGCGCGTCGGGACAGACGATCAACAACTACCTGATCAATCCGACGCTGACGCGCGTCGACAATCAGATGGATCTCAAAGTCGATCACGGCCTGTCGGCGAACAACCGCTTCTTCGCGCGCTACAGCTACGAGAAGACGCACCGCGTGCTGCCGGCGACGCTGCCGCACGGCGACGCCGGGGTCACCTTCGGCGCCGGCGACGGGAACATCAAGGCGCAGGGGTTCGCCCTGAACGACACGCACACGTTCAGCTCGAGCCTGCTGAACGAGTTCCGCTTCGGGTGGAGCTCGATCAAATTCCTGATGACGCCGATCGACTTCGGCGCCAACCTCGCGCAGGCCGTCGGCATCCCCGGCATCAACCTGAACGATGTGACGTCCGCGTTCCCGCAGATCATGTTCAACAACGGCGGCATGCGGAACATGGGATCGAACGGCAACCAGCCGCTCATCACGAACCAGAACGACTTCCAGATCTACGACAACCTGACGCGCGTGATGGGCAAGCAGACGCTGCGCGCCGGCGGCACCTGGACGCACCGCTCGCGCGAGATCCTGAACGCCGACACGATCGTCGGCCGCTTCGACTTCAACCAGAACCTGACATCGAACTGCACCGGGATCACGAGCGGCTGCACGCTCGCCAACAACACCGGCTTCGACTTCGCGAGCTTTCTCCTCGGCCTCGCGAGCAACGCGAGCCGGACGCTCTTCGACTCCGGCACCTACACGGAGGTGCGTCCGGAGGTCGCCGCCTACATCCAGGACGACATCCGGATGACCGATCGCCTGACGGTGAACGCCGGCCTGCGCTACGACCTGTTCGTGCCGTGGGTGGAGGTGAACAACCAGCAGTCGAACTTCGACATCTCGACCGGCCGCTTCGTCGTCGCGTCCGACAACGCGACGATCAACGGCGTGCAGGTGGGGCGCTACCTGCAGACCTACGGCAGGACGGACTTCGGGCCGCGCTTCGGCCTCGCCTACGACGTGACCGGCAACGGCCGGACGATCGTCCGCGGCGGC
>QHWK01000729.1 GCA_003223775.1 Acidobacteriota bacterium | reverse complement strand
TACGAAGAGGCGCGTCCCTGGGCCAAATCGATCGCGGCGCGCGTCGCGGCGCGCCAGATGCCGCCCTGGCACATCGACAAGACAATCGGGATTCAGAAATTCAAGAACGACCGTTCGCTGAACGACGAGCAGATCGAGACGATCGTCAACTGGGTGAACGCCGGCGCACCGAAGGGCGATCCGAAGGACATGCCGCCGCCGCGCGTGTGGAAGGACGAGTCGGGCTGGTCGTTCGCGAACAAGTACGGCGCGCCCGACCTCGTCGTCAAGTCGCCCGAGTACACGATGCCGCCGGTCGCGCAGGATGCGTGGTGGCGTCCGAGCGTGCCGACCGGGCTCACCGAGCCGCGGTGGGTGCGCGCGATCGAGATTCGTCCCGTCGGCAAGAACGCGCGCAAAATCACGCACCATGCGCTCGCGCGCCTGCAGCAGCCCGAGGACATGGATCAGACGCTCTTCACCAACGACCCCAACGTATCCGGCGACGGCCTGTTTATGGAATGGGCCGTCGGCAAGAACGGCGACGAGATGCGCTCCGACTCGGGCCGCCTGATGCTGCCGAACTCGAAGATCGTGTGGGAGATGCACTACCACGCCGTCGGCGAAGAGATCACGGCGCACACCGAGCTCGCCGTCTGGTTCTACCCGAAGGGGCAGGAGCCGAAGCACCGCGAGGTGCTCGCGCTCTTCAACACGTTCTCCGGCGCCGCGCCGGGCTCGCGCGCGCTCGACATCGCGCCCAACCAGGTGACGACGACCGAGAGCTTCGTGGCGCTGAAGCAGAACGCGCGCATCGAGAACTTCCAGGCGCACATGCACCTGCGCGGCAAGGGCATGTCGATGGAAGCGATCTATCCCGACGGCAAGCGCGAGATGTTGAGCCAGGTGACCGACTTCAACTTCAACTGGCACAACATGTACATCTACGACGACGACGTCGCGCCGCTCTTGCCCAAGGGGACGATCCTCCACTTCCTCGCGTGGTACGACAACACGAAGGGGAACAAGGCGAATCCCGATCCCGATCAGTGGGTGGGCTGGGGCGACCGCACCGTCGACGAGATGGGCCACGCGTGGATCAACATCACGTACTACAACGACGAGGAGTTCAAGGCCGAAGTCGCCGCGCGTGCGGCGAAAGCGGTGAACACGACGGCGGCCGCCGAACGCCAGTAGCCGCCGCGCGAGAAAGCCCCGTCAATCGACCAGGCGCCGTCCTCGTGGGCGGCGCCTTTTTTTCAGCCTCACGATCAGGAGCACGCGGAATGCGCCCACGTCTCTTCGCCCTCGCCGGCCTGCTCGCCGCGTGCGCCGCCGGCGGCACGCTCGTGCGCGGACAACAGCCGCCGCCGCAGGGCGGCATCGGCCAGACGCCGAGCCCGCTCCCGCTGACGCAGACGATTCGCGAGCGCGGCTCGAGCGTGACGCCGGCGTTCGAGGGTTGGTACTACGACAAGGACGGCAGCGTGCGGTTGCTCATCGGCTACTTCAATCGCAATCTGAAGCAGGAGTTCGACATTCCGGCCGGCCCGAACAACCGCATCGAGCCGGGCGCCCCGGACATGGGGCAGCCGACGCACTTCAACACCGGCCGCGCCTGGGGCGTCTTCACGATTCCGCTGCCGAAGGATTTCGGCGACAAGAAGCTCACGTGGACGATCGTCGCCAACGGCTTCACCAACGCGATCACCCTCCACACCAAATCCGACTACATCGTCGAGCCGTTCGAGGATCCGGCGAACAAGAACACGCCGCCGAAGCTGAAGTTCAAGGAGAACGGCGAGGCGGTCACAGGGCCGCCGAAAGAGATCGCGGAGAAGTACTCGGCGGCTGTCGGCGCGCCGTTCGCGATCACGGTGTGGGCGTCGGATGAAGGCCCCAAGATCAACGTGCCCGAGCAGACCGGGCGCGGCCGCCGCGGGCGCGGGGGCGCAGGGCGAGGCGCCGGCGCCGGACGCGGAGACGCTCCGGCGATTCCGCCGGAATTCCAGCCGGCGCCGCCGCTCGCGATCACGTGGTCGAAGTTCCGCGGGCCGGGCGACGTGAAGTTCGACAACGCGAAACCGAAGCTCGATCTCGACGGCGGCGAGAAGCCGGCCGGCACCGTGAGCGGCAAAGCGACCGTCAACGTGACGTTCGCCGCGCCGGGCGAGTACATCCTGCGCGTCGAAGGCAACGACTCGACCGGGCCGGGCGGCTCGGAGTAGCCGCTCGTACTCTCTCGCTAGCGCTGCGTGACGCTCGGCGATGTTCATCCTCTCGTCCGGATCCGCAACGACGTCGAATACCTTCCCGCGCCCGGAATCCAGCTCGTAGATGAACTTCAGCCGCCCGTCGCGCAATCCCATCAGCCCACGCGAGTAATCAGCGAAGAACAGCGCCATGCGCGCGTCGGGGTCGAGCATCGATCGGCCCTGCGAGACGATCGGCCCGCCGGCGCCGAGGAGATCGAGCGCGGTTGCGGTCGTGTCGATCAGGCTCGCCACGCGCTGAACGCGGATCTGCTCCCGAATCAGCCCCGGCGCGGCGATCACGAGGGGCACGCGCACGTTCTCGTCGTACAGCTGAAAGGTGTGGCCGACGTTGCCGTCGTGCTGGCCGAACGCTTCGCCGTGGTCGCCGTACACGATCCACAGCGTGTTCCGCAGACGGCCGCGCGCGTCGAGGCCGCGGACGAGCGATCCAAGCGCGGTGTCCGCATAGTGCAGGGCGTTGCGATAGCGATCGATCTCGCCGCGTTCGACGAGCGGACCCGGCTCCGGCGTGTCGTAGGGATGATGACCGGCGATGGGCAGGTAGGTGACGAAGAACGGCCGCTCGGCCGGCAGCGCGTCGATCCACTCGAGGATGCGCGCGACGGTCGCCGGTTCGTCGACGCCGAAGCTCGAGACCTGGTGGCCGCCGATATTGCCGGCGTCCTCCAGCGTCTCGTAGCCGCCGTTGCGAACGATCGCTTCCATGCCGAGATACATGAAGCGGCCCGAGTGGAAGAGCGCCGTCACGTAGCCGCGGCGCGCGAGCGCCGCCGCCAGCGACGGACACGTCGTCGCGGCGTACTCGCCGGCGGCGACGTCGAAGGCGGGATACGTCGAGCAGAGCACGGAGAAGAGGCCCTTGATGCTCTCGGGATACACGGCGTACGCGTTGTCGAACACCACCGCGGTTCGCGCGAGCGCGGAAAGATGCGGCATGACGTCTGGCGCGGCGCCGTACAGGCCGAGATAGCGCGCCGCGGTCGATTCGAGCGCGACGAGCACCACGCTCCGTCCGGCGGCCGCGCCGCGAAGCCGCGACAGATCGTCGCGCGGTGTTCGATCGGCGCCGGCTGCGCGCCAGTCGGAAGAGGCCGCCGCGTGCGCGGCGACCTGCGGCAGCATCGAACGGGCGAGCGCCGTCCATGCGTTGCGGTCGAGGCCCGCCGTGTCGACGCGCGCCGCCGCCGCCGGGCCGAGCGCGACGCACGCGAGGAGCGGCGCGACGAGGCGGCGCGGCGGCACACGCCGCGCGCACAACGGCGCGACGCACGCCAGGGCGGCGGCGGCCGCCATCAGCAGGACGTTCGGCGCCGTCGCGTAGAGTCGGATCGAATCGGCAATCGTGCCGCGCGCCGCGCGCCACATCGAGAGCGTCAACGGCGTCGACAGCACGCGCACGACAGGGATGTTGATCGCGGCGTAGAGAGCG
>QHWK01000728.1 GCA_003223775.1 Acidobacteriota bacterium | reverse complement strand
CATCAGCCATCAGCCATCAGCCATGACGCGCTCGTTCAGTACGCCTTGGCGAACCAGGCCTCGGCCTTGGCCGGGTTGTCGCAGCGCACGCACGATCCAGGCGGCACATTGGCGGTCGGCATGTTGCGAATCGTCGCCTGCGTGTCGGTTTTGATCCGCGCCTCGCAGTCGGCCGCTCCGCACCACGGCGCGATGACGAAGCCGGGACGCCCTTCCATCATCTCCCTGAACTCGGCGTACGAGCCCGCGCGCTGCGTGTGCTCCTCGCGGAACTGCCGCGCGCGCTGAAGCAGATTCGCCTGCGCCTCCTCGAGCAGCTGCAGAATCCGCTGCGGCAGGCCGTCCATCGCCAGGCTCTGCTTCTCGCGCGTGTCGCGGCGCGCGACGAGCACGGCGGACTTCTCGATGTCCTTTGGCCCGATCTCGAGCCGCAGCGGCACGCCGCGCAGTTCCCATTCGGCAAATTTCCAGCCGGGCCGCTCGTCGCGCTCGTCGAGCGTCACGCGGACGCCGGCGCCGGCGAGCGCGCGCTGGATCTCGAGCGCCTTGGGCAGGACCGTCTCGCGCCAGTTCTCGCGGCCGATCGGCACGATCACCACTTGATACGGCGCGACGTTCGGCGGCAGCACGAGGCCGCTGTCGTCGCCGTGCGTCATGATCAGCCCGCCGACGAGCCGCGTGGTCACGCCCCACGACGTGCCCCACACGTGCTGGACGCTCTTGTCGCGCGCCTGGAATTTGATATCGAACGCCTTCGCGAAGTTCTGCCCCAGGTTGTGCGACGTGCCCGCCTGCAGCGCGCGGCCGTCGCCCATCAGCGCTTCGATGGAATAGGTGCGAAGCGCGCCGGCGAACTTCTCGCTCTCGGTCTTCCGCCCCTTGACGACGGGCATCGCCAGCACCGACTCGCACACGTCGGCGTAGAGATCGAGAATCTTCAGCGTCTCGGCCTCGGCCTCGTCCTCCGTCTCGTGCGCCGTGTGCCCTTCCTGCCAGAGGAACTCTGTCGTCCGCAGAAACGGGTACGTCTTCTTCTCCCATCGGACGACGTTCGCCCACTGGTTGATCAGGATCGGCAGATCGCGCCATGACTGGACCCAGTTGGCGTACATCGTGCCGATGATCGCTTCGGAGGTGGGACGCACGACGAGCTTTTCCTCGAGCTCCTCGCCGCCGGCGTGCGTGACGTAGGCCACCTGCGGCGAGAACCCTTCGACGTGCTCGGCTTCCTTCGTCAGCAGGCTGTTGGGGATGAACAGCGGGAAGTACGCGTTCACGTGGCCCGTCGCCTTGATGCGCGCGTCGAGGGCCTGCTGGATCAGCTCCCACATCGCGTAGCCGTAGGGCCGGATCACCATGCAGCCCTTCACCGGCGAGTAGTCCGCGAGCTCTGCGCGCCGCACCAGGTCGAGGTACCAACGCGAGAAATCCTCCGACCGCGGCGTGATTTCAGTGACGAACGTCTCTTTCGTAGGTTTGTTCGGCATCGATGGTGGTGGCGTTGCTGTCAAGGACGCAAAGGTCGCACAGAGGGCACAGAGGCGTACACAAAGGACCTATTGTAGCTGTCCGTGCGACCTCTGTGTCCTCGACAGCCGCGCCGATCTCACAGCGCGGTTTCTACGACATGGACGCACCAGCGCTCATCGTCGCGGGCAGGGTAATCGAGACGGTAATGACCACCCCGACTCTCAGTGCGTCGTAGGGCGGCGCGCGCGATCAAGCGCGCGACGGTCGAGAGATTTCTCTGCCGCGCGCGGTCGACCGTCGCCGGGTGCGACGCGTCGGCGAGCGCGTCCAGGGCCGCGACGGCTTCTTCGAGGCCGGCGCGATCGCGGAAAAGACCGGCGCACCGCCACATCAGCTCTCTGACGTTCGTTATGGCTGATGGCTGATGGCTGATCGCATATGGCAGATGGTCACCATTCGTGCCTTCTGCCATCAGCCCTGAGCCATCAGCCATGACGCGGTCCTCCTTCATGGGCGCGGCGCGAGGCGGCTCCTGCATCGCGGCGGCGGCCCGCGCGCCGAAGACGAGCCCCTCGAGCAGCGAGTTGCTCGCGAGGCGATTCGCGCCGTGGAGGCCCGTGCAGGCGACCTCGCCCGCGGCGAAGAGCCCGGCAATCGACGTGCGGCCGCAGACGTCGGTGTCGACGCCGCCCATCATGTAGTGCGCGGCGGGACCGACCGGAATCCGATCGACCGCGAGATCGAGGCCCAGATCCTTCAGCATCGCGGCAATCGTCGGAAAGCGGCCGCGCACGTACGCCGCGTCGAGATGCGCGAGCGTCAGGAAGACGGCCCCGCCCGTCCGCTCGGACTCGCGCACGATGCTGCGCGCGACGACGTCGCGCGGCGCGAGATCGCCGTCGGGGTGATAGCGCGTCATGAACGGCTCGCCCGACTGGTTCACGAGGCGCGCGCCTTCGCCGCGCAGCGCCTCGGAGATGAGGAACCGCGGCGCGCCCGGCCTGCTCAACGCGGTCGGATGGAACTGCACGAACTCGAGGTCGGCGACGCGCGCGCCGGCGTGAAACGCGAGCGCGATGCCGTCGCCGGTCGCGACCGCCGGGTTCGTCGTGTCGCGAAAGACCTGCCCGGCGCCGCCCGTTGCGAGCAGCGTGGCGCCGGCGCGCACGTCCTGCGGCGCGCCGCCGCGATCGAAGTAGCGCACGCCGGCCGCTCGGCCGTCCTCGACGACGATCTCGGCCGCGAGGGCGTGGTCGATCGTCTCCACCGCGCCGAGCGCGCTGACGCGCTCCCACAGCACGCGGCCGATCTCGCGTCCGGTCGCGTCGCCCGCGTGGAGCACGCGGCGGACGCTGTGCGCCGCTTCGCGCCCGAGCGAGGGCCGGCCGTCGGCGGCGCGATCGAAGCGCGCGCCCCACTCGATGAGCTCGCGCACGCTGTCGTCGTCGCCAATCGCGGCGGCGATGCCGCCCTGCGCGTACCCGGTGTTGCTCTCGGCCGGCTCCGCTTTGGTGAGGACGAGCACGCGGCCGGCCGGCGCGAGGCCGATCGCCGCGCGCAGCCCGGCGACGCCGCCGCCGACGATCACGAAGTCGAACGAGGCGCCGGCCCGCATCCGGATGCTATCCTATCAAACGCATCTTTCATGACCGTCGCCAGCCTGCTCGCCATCGACGTGGCGACGCCGTCGCGCACCTACACGGTGACGATCGGCGACGGCGCGATCGACGGGATCGCGCGCCTCCTCGAGCGCGCGCACGCGCCCGCGCGGCGCTTCGTCGTCTCGAGCCCGCTCGTGTGGCGGCTGCACGGCCCGCAGCTCGCGCGGGCGATCGGCGGCGCCGAGCCGATTCTCGTGCCCGACGGCGAGCGCTTCAAGCAGCTGCCGACCGTCGCGCGCATCTACGACGCGCTCGTGCGCGCCAACGCCGACCGCGCGACGACCATCGTCACCTTCGGCGGCGGCGTGATCGGCGACATGGCCGGATTCGCGGCCGCCAGCTACCTGCGCGGCGTCGCGCTCGTGCACGTGCCGACGACGCTCCTCGCGCAGGTCGACAGCGCGATCGGCGGCAAGGTGGGCGTGAACCACCCGCAGGGCAAGAACCTGATCGGCGCCTTCCACCAGCCGCACGCCGTCGTCGTCGATCCGCTGGTGCTCGGGACGCTGCCGCGCCGCGAGTTCCGCGCCGGGCTGTACGAGGTGATCAAATACGGGATGACGTCGAGCGCGCCGCTCTTCGATCGCATCGCGCGCGATCGCAAGGCGATCTTCGCGCGCGCGGCCGAAGCGCTGACGCCGATCATCGCCGACTCGTGCCGGATCAAGGCGGACGTGGTGGCGCGCGACGAGCGCGAGGCGGGGCTGCGCCGGATCCTGAACTTCGGCCACACGGCCGGGCACGCGATCGAGGCGGTCACCAGGTACCGCCGCTTCCGCCACGGCGAGGCCATCGGCTACGGCATGCTCGTCGCGGCGGAGCTCGCGCGCGCGCGCGGCGCGCTCGCCGACGCCGACCGCAAGGCGCTCGCGGATCTCATCGCGAGCCTCGGCCCGCTGCCGCCGATCG
>QHWK01000727.1:2358-3804 GCA_003223775.1 Acidobacteriota bacterium | reverse complement strand
CCGCGCCGAACCGGCGCCAGACGAACGGCGTCGCCGCCACGAAGAGCAGCGCGACGACGCCGTACAGCGTGTCGTACACCGCCATCGGATCGGTCGTCAGGTAGACGTACGGTCGCGTCACCAGCGCGCGCACCAGCGCGGCCGGCGCGCCCCAGGGCGAACCACCGGGATGATAGCCGGCGCCCCAGCGCGTGAGCGCCTTCGCCCACAGGAACGGGTCTCCGCTTTCCCGATACACGAACGCGCAATACGCGACGAACCCTCCCGCCGCCGCGAGCAGCGCGACTGCAGCCGCGGCCCGTTCACGCGCCGGCGGCCGCGCGGCCGGCGCGACGCCGTCGGCTGGCGCCGCGCGGCCGACCGATCGCCAGACGATCCACGCGAGCGACGGCCACATCAGAATGCCGGTGACGCGCGTCGCCGTCGCCACCGCGCCGCACACGCCGCCCATCGCCCATCGCCGCGTGCGAAACGCGTAGAACGCGAGCACCGTGAACAGCAGAAACGTGCTCTCGGTGTAGACGGCGCCGAAGAAAAACGCGAACGGGAAGATCGCCGTGAGCAGCGCCGCGCGCTCCGCCCGCGGCGGCGGCAGATCGAGCGCCGCGAGGCGCGAGAGCGCGACCATCGCCAGCGCGAAGGACAGCCACGAGACGATCACGCCGCCGAGATAGAAGTCGCCCGGCGAGCGGCCGAGGACCCGGCCGACGTACCGCATCAAGAGCGGATACACCGGCGCGAACGCGATGTTGCTGCGGCCGCCGGCCATCGCGCCCGACATGTCGTAGCCTCTGCGCGCGATGTCGAGATACCACCCGCTGTCGTGCCGCACCATCGCGTCCCAGAACGGGCTCGGCGGTCCCCAGAAGGTCGATTCGGACGGGACGGAGTGGTCGAGCGGGAACGCGAGCACGGCGAACAGCGCGACGATCGCCGACAGCGCGCGGAACGCCAGCGCGCAGACGAGCAATGCGGATTGCGGATTGCGGATTGCGGATTGATCGAGGATTGCGGATGGCCGACTGCGGATTGATTGTGGATTGCGGATTGGGGATTCGGGACGCGATTGCCGGGCTCCAATCCACAATCCAGAATCCACAATCCTCCGCGATCCGCAATCCGCAATCCGCAATCCGCAATCCGCAATCCGCAATGCGCAATGCGCAATGCGCAATGACAGCGTTAGAATACCTTATGCCTCTTTTCGAATACGAATGCCGCGGATGCGGCAAGCAGTTCGAGTTCCTGGTGCGCGGCAGCGAGACGCCGGCGTGCCCCGGCTGCCACGGCGTCGATCTCCAGAAGCTGCTCTCCGTGTTTGCCGCGCAGTCCGACAGCCCGGCCAAGTCCTTCAAGTCGATGCCGCAGGCGCCGTGCGGGAGCTGCGGCGATCCCCGCGGCCCTGGCGCCTGCAGCGTGAACTGACGCCGCAAAACTGTCGCGGGC
>QHWK01000727.1:0-2167 GCA_003223775.1 Acidobacteriota bacterium | reverse complement strand
GCATCATCGTCGCGACGCAGAGCGCGTCGATGGTGCTGCCGCTCGTGCTCGCCGCGCTCACCCTCACGCACACCGTGCGCGTGTGGCACGTCTTCGTCCTCGCGGGCATCCTCGGCGTCGTCAACGCGTTCGACATCCCGGCGCGGCAGTCGTTCCTCGTCGAGATGGTCGGGCGCGAGGATCTGATGAACGCGATCGCGCTCAACTCGTCGATGGTGAACGGCGCGCGCGTCGTCGGGCCGGCGATCGCCGGGCTGCTCGTCGCGGCCGTGGGCGAGGGCTGGTGCTTTCTGCTGAACGGCCTCAGCTACATCGCCGTGATCGCGGGGCTGCTGATGATGGACGTCGCGCCGCGGCCGCGGCGGGCGGCCGATCGATCGGCGCTGCGGGACACCGTCGAGGGCTTCCGCTTCGTCGCGCGCACGGCGCCGGTTCGCGCGCTCCTGGTGCTGCTCGGCGTTATCAGCTTCTCGGGGATGCCGTACTCCGTCCTCATGCCGGTGTTCGCCGAGTCGGTGCTCCACGGCGGGCCGCGCGGACTCGGGCTGCTGATGGGCGCCGCCGGCCTCGGCGCGCTCGGGGGCGCGCTGTCGCTCGTCCGTCGGAGCGGCGTGCGCGGGCTGGGGCGATGGGTGGCGGCCGCCTCGGCGTCGTTCGGCGCGGCGCTGATCGCGTTCTCGCTCTCGCGCGCGTTCTGGCTGTCGGCGCTGCTGCTGATTCCGGTCGGCGCCGCGATGATGGTGGAGATGGCCTCGTCGAATACGCTCATTCAGGCGATGGTGCCGAACGAGCTGCGCGGCCGCGTGATGGCCGTCTACTCGATGATGTTCATGGGGATGGCGCCGTTCGGCGCGCTCTTCGCGGGGTGGATCGCCGGGCGCGTCGGCGCGCCCCGCACGGTCGCCTTCGGCGGCGTCGTGTGCCTCGTGGCGGCCGGCGTGTTCGCGCTGCGGCTGCCGGTGCTGCGCCACGAGGGGCGGCGGCTGATCGTCGCGCAGGAGGTGGCGGGCGGCGATCCGGCCGTGGAGATCACCGTTCCACGAGAGCCAGCGGTCGAATAGGCGATCCGGTCGCGCCGCGGAATTTCAGCGGAACGCCGACGAAGCAGAACTCGACGTGGCCGGCCGCGGCGAGCGCGTCGAGATCCAGGTTCTCGATGATGTGAATGCCGTGCGTGACGAGCAGGTGGGCGTGGCCGAACAGCAGCATGTTCGTGTCCGGATCGCGCTCCTGCATGCAGTCCCACGCCATGTTGTCGGCGCCGACCGCGCGCACCTTGCGGTCGGCCGCCCAGATGTTCCCCGACTTCGAGACGCCCGCGGCTGCCAGATACCGATCTTCGTCAGCCCAGCGCGACGCGAAGCCGGTGCGGACGAGCAGCACGTCGCCCGGCTGCACGCTGACGCCAGCGTCGCGCGCGCAGCCGGCGAGATCGTCGGCGGTGATCGCGTAATGCTCCGGCAGCGCGTCGGCCTTCTTCCAGCGCGCGACGTCGAGCAGGACGCCGCGCGCGAGCAGCGGCGCGATCGTCTCCGCGCCGTACTCGGTGTAACCGTCGGCGCGCTCGGTGCGATCGACGCGCACGCCGCGATAGAACTGCAGATCGCACGCCTGATGGCACAGCGCGTCGATGTGCGTGCCGCTGTGCTCCATCATGGTGAGGATGCCCGACGATCCCGACCGCGGCCCGTGCTTCTCGGGGCGGTAGGTGTCGCGGTGGCGCCGGTGCAGGCCGTAGTGGTAGCCCGGCTTGTGCGCCGGATGGATCGGCATCCCCGCAAACCGGGGCTGCTCGAGATCGAACACGTGTGAGCGGAGCAGGCGCTCCCAGAGCGGCGTCGCCATTCGACCGTTCGCGGCGGCGTCCACTAGCGCGGCAGCTTGCGCGCGAGGTTCGCGGCCTGATACGCGAAGGTCGCCATCACGATCGCCGCCTCGCGCGTGTTGTCGAGATCGACCCGCTCCACCGTGTCCATGTTCGTGTGGTGCGTGCGGATGTCGTAGTTGCCGTAGTCCTGGATCGGGTTGAAGCCGGGCACGCCGGCGTCGATGAAGCTGAGATGATCGGTCGACCCGACCGGCTCGATGATGTTGCGCCGCGCGCCGATCGGCTTGAGCGGCTCGAGCCAGCTGTCGAAGATCGGCCGCACTTCTTCTTTGTTCTGCA
>QHWK01000726.1 GCA_003223775.1 Acidobacteriota bacterium | reverse complement strand
CGAGATCGATCGTCAGCCATTCGGTCCCGCACTGCGGCGCGCCGCTCTCCCAGAAGGAGCGCCGATCGCCGTCGGCGAGCGCCCCGGGATCGATCGTGCCGCTGCTTGCCGCGGCGGAGTGAATGCGCAGCGCGGCGCCTCGCCGGATCGTTCGCGCACCCTGTGCCGCGGCTCGCATGGAGATGCGGCCGCCCGCCTGCTCGACGACAGCGATCGGGCGCTTGAAGGCCATCGGCTCGAGCGCGTCCGCGTCGCCCGCGTCGAGCGCCTCGCGCAGGATCGTATAGTGCACGGGCTCGAAGCCGCTGTAACCGTTCACGAGCTGACGCTCGTGAAACATCGAGCGATACAGCGCCGCGCTGTCGTACACCATCGCGCCGAGCGGCAGCTCTGCGACGACGGCATCATCGGGGATCGCCGTCGCGTCGAGTCGCGGCGGAAGATTCACGAGGGGGATGCGAACCCACGCGTCCGCCACCGCGATTCCCAGCACGACGACGACGAAGGCGGCGCTCGCGCGCGGCGGCATGCGCGCGCGCAGCCGCGCGAACGCAATCGCCGCCGCGACGGCGAGGCACAAGATGCCGAGCATCGCAAACCGCGCCGGCACGCGCACGTTGGAGAAGCCGGGCACCTCCAGCAGCCACGCGTACGGCGCGCGATACCAGAACGGGAGGCCAAGGATCGTCGGCTCGGGACCGAGGCTCAGTGCGTACATCGCGAGCGCGGCGAGCGCGTAGAACGCGAACGCGGATCGCGCCGCCCACGCGCGCGCCGCCGCCGCGCTCGACACGATTGCGAAGGCGGCGCACCAGAGCGCGACCGTGAGCGGCTTGGTCGCCGACGCAACGCTCAGAATCGTCGCGCTGCCGATCCTGAGCTGCCACGGTCCGACGACCGGCGAGACCGCCCCAACGGCGAGCGATGCGGCCGCGGCGCACCACAAACCGCGCGTCAACGACGTCCGCCGCGCCGATGGTGCTCGCCGCCGCAGCGCCGCAGACGCGGCCGCGACGACGACGAGCAGGAGAATCGCGACGCCGGGAAAGAGCTGCTGCTCGGCGTTTCCGGTCTGGCGGAGAAAGGCGGATGCCGTCGTCAGCGCCGACGGCGAGAAGAGCGCGTCGACAGGAGCGCTGAACAGACGGACTTCGTCGTACGTGCGCTCGACGGCGAACCGCGCGTTCACCTGCGAGTAGCGGACGACGATCGGGAGCAGCAGCAGCGTCGCGCCGCCCCACGCCGCCGCCGCCGCGGCCGCGCGGATCGGACGGCCCGCCGTGAGGAACCACAAGGTCCAGAGCGCAAGCAGGATCGGCAGGAAGATCAGGAAGTACGTATTCGACAGCGCCTGGCCGAGCCACATCGCGGCGAAGAGGATCAACCATCGCCGCCGTCCGTCGCGCGCGTAGCGATGCAGCGCCAGCAGCGCGAGCGGCGTCCAGAACACCCACAGCATCTGCACGTGCGAGATTTGCGAGAGGCGATAGGGGTTGAACCCGTACGCCAGTCCCGCGACAGCTGCCGCGTCGTGCCGCGCCGTGATCTCGTGAGCGAGCGCGTGCGCCGCGATCGCGCACAAGGGAAACGACGCGACGAACAACGTGTTGTAGGCGGTGATCGGCGCCGCTCCGAGCCACTGCATCGGCGTCGCGAACAGGCTCAGGCCGAGGAGATGCTCCGAGAGCGCCAGCGTTCCTTTCAACGGCCAGAACATCGGCGCATCCCACCACCGCGCGCTCAGCGGCACCGCGTGCGCGTTCCACCACAGAAGCCACGTGCTGAGCAGCGGATCGCCGGTGTCGTGCGGCACGGCCGAGGTCAGCCGGATCACGAGCGGCCACGTCGCGACGATCGCGAGCGTCACGTACGCGGACAGCGCGAGCGCCCACGGAGCGAGACGGTGAGCGCCTGGGCGCGTCATTCCGCGGTTCTCCGCTTACGCGCGCGCGCAAGCGGCCCGGCGTGCATCACGCGGCATTCTGGTTGCATCAGGACCCCGACCCGTGATTACGAATACCACGCTGCAACGATCGCTCCTCGCGCTCGCGGCGCTCAACCTCGCCGTGGTCGTCTGGGACATCGTCACGGGAGGCATTTATTTCACGGTCTTCGGCGTGGCGTTTTCCTCGTGGGAGATCGCAAAGCCTTTGCGCTACGCCGCTGGCTGCGCAGCCACAGCGGTGTGGCTGCGCGACCGCGCCGCCGTGCGCGCGTCGTGGAACACAGTATCGCCGTGGATCGCGCGCGCGGCGGCGGCCGTCGCGCTGGCGTCGAGCGGGATCGCGATCTGGTTCGGCGTCCAGGCCGCGGGCGGCGCGGACGCGTACGGCTACGTCTCGGAAGCGGCGCAGTGGCTGCGGCATTCGCTCGTTTCCGACGATCCGCTCGCGGCGGTAGCGCCGCAGCTTGGCGCGGCTGTCGCACCCGCCGGCTATACGCTCGCGCCGGGCGGCCACGGCCTCGTCGCCGTGTACCCGCCTGGCTTGCCGCTGACGATGGCGTTCGCGCAGTGGGTGGGCGGCGCCGAGGCCGTGTTTCTCGTCGTGCCGGTACTTGCCGGCGTGGCGGTCTGGTTCACCTACGTCGCCGGCGCACGCGCGGTGAGCGATCGCGTTGGCCTCGTTGCCGCGATCGTGCTCGCGTGCAGTCCGCTGTTCTTCCTGCAGTCGTTCGAGCCGATGAGCGACGTGCCTGCGGTCGCGTGGTGGACCGCGGCGTGGGCGATGTCGATGTCGGCCGGGTCGCGAAGCGCGTTCGGCGCGGGCGTCGCAGCCGCGGCGGCGATCCTCACGCGGCCGAACCTTGCGCCGCTCGCACCGATCGTGGCAGCGAGCGTCGCTCTGTCGGCGCCGCGGCTGCGACGTCTCGCCGCATTCGCCGGCCCGGTCGTCGCCGGATGCCTGCTCGTCGCCGCCTTCAACGCCGCGCTCTACGGATCGCCGGTCCTCTCAGGCTACGGACCGCTCGGCGCATTGTTCTCGTGGGCGAATGGCGGACCGAACATCCGCGCGTACGCGCGCTGGATGAACGACCTGTACTCGCCGGCGATCCTG
>QHWK01000147.1 GCA_003223775.1 Acidobacteriota bacterium | reverse complement strand
AAATCCGATGGCTTTCGGGGAACTCTGCCGGCGTTCTACGGTTGACGATTGCACCACATGCAACCCTCCGGTCGCATTGGTGAAGTGGTGCAGGTACACCACAGGCGTGTAGTTGTGACGACGAGTCGGCTTCTCGGGATGGCAATGGTATTGGACGCGGCCTATTGCTCGTCCAACATCAGACTGGCGGCGTGCAGGCCGCTTCGTCCGGCGACTCAACTCCTCGAACTCGATGGGCGCGTTGATATATCGCGAAGAATCGCCGATCCGGTATCGAGATCTCCGCCGAAGGCCTTCCGCGCCTTCCGTCAGGAGCTCCTTCGATATCTCCGATCCGCTCGGAGGCGCGCCTGCGCGGTTTTCTTGAGTTCGCGCATCACGGGCATTTGACTGCTCATCCGTCTTACGCTCATTGCAGTCGGCCAAGCGCTCTGGCGCGGGGATTAATGAAGGCCTGCGCTACTCAAACGCACGCGCGTTGGCCCGATTGCAGCCTTGCGCTACGATAGACGGATGCGCATCGGATCGGTCGCGCTCGAATCGCCCCTCGCGATCGCCCCGATGGCCGGCATGACGGACACGGCGTTCCGCCGTCTCGTCAAGCGGCACGGCGGCTGCGGCCTGGTGGTCACCGAGATGGTGAGCGCCGAGGGCCTGGTGCGCGGCATCGATCGCACGCTCGAGTACGCCGAGTACACCCACGAAGAGCGGCCGATCGCGATTCAGATCTTCGGCGGCGACCCCGAGAAGATGGCCGCCGCCGCGCAGATCGTCGAAGGCATGGGCGCCGACATCGTCGACATCAACATGGGCTGCCCGGTGCCGAAGATTGCCAAGCACAACGCGGGCTGCAGCCTGATGCGCGAGCCGGCGCACGCGGCGGCGATCGTCGGCGCGATGGCCAAAGCGGTGAAGATTCCGGTCACGGTGAAGATGCGCGCCGGCTGGAACGACGAGGACCGCAACGCGCCGGCGCTCGCGCGGATGGTCCAGGACGCGGGCGCGGCGGCGATCGCCGTGCACGGGCGGACGGCGGCGCAGAGCTACACCGGATCGGCGGATTGGGATCTCATTGCGCGCATCGCCGACGATCTGACGATTCCCGTCTTCGGGAGCGGCGACTGCATCGAGCCGGAGCAGATCGTCGATCGCCTCCGCGCCGGCGTGGAGGGCGTGCTCGTCGGCCGCGGCGTTCTGCGCAACCCGTGGATTCTCGCGCAGGCGCGCGACCTCGCCGAGGGCAGGCCGGCGCGCGTCGTCACGGCGGAGCAGCGCGGGCAGTTCCTGCTCGATTACATCGATCTACTGGAGCGCGAGCGGATCGACGAGGCGCGCGCGGGGACGCACGATCGCTTTGTCGTGAACAAGCTGCGCGCGCTCAATTCCTGGTACACCAAGGGCCTCGAGAACGGATCGCATCTGCGCGTCGCGATCAACAGCGCCGGGTCGGTGGCCGCCCTCCGGGCGCTGATTTCCGGCTTCTTCGACGTCTCCTTCCGCGGAGAATTCTGCGCGGACGCGCAAGTCTGACCACTCTTTCACAAAAAGTTGTGTCGCACTCGATACAACTCGTCTTTTTTCCTCGACGGCCAGTGGCTTCTGTGTAGAATAGGAGCCGTCTAACCGACAATTTAGCCGCGTCCCACACGATACATGTGTCTGCACAGGCGATACAGGCTTGGCAGGACTGTAAGTGACGGGGCGAAGCTTCGTCCTTCTCGGGTACCTCCCCTAAAACAAAACGATGCGACGCATTGCCAGCCTGGGACTTCTGGCCCTTGCCTTAAATTCGGCCGCCTGCGACCGGACCGGCGACGAGGCCAGGAAACGTATCGTTCCGGAATACGACAAGGCCACCGGAAGGCTCCAACTCCTCAAATACGACTCGAACGGGGATGGCAAGGTCGACACCTGGAGCTACATGGACGGCCCGCGCATCGTCCGGATCGAGATCGACAAGGACGGCGACGGCACCGTCGATCGGTGGGAGTACTACACGCCCGATCAGAAGATCGAGAAGATCGGGTTCTCCCGGGTGAACGACGGTAAGGAAGACGCGTGGTCCTACGCCGGGCCGGACGGATCCGTCGTGCGGATCGACGTCTCCACGAAGCGCGACGGCAAGGTGACGCGCGTCGAGCGTTACGAGCAGAACCACCTCGTCGCCGCGGAAGAAGATACCGACGGCGACGGGTCGATCGACAAATGGGAAACCTACGACGGCGCCCGGCTCGCCTCGGTCGCGTTCGACACCGAACACCGCGGCCGCGCCGGTCGGCGCCTCGTGTACCTCGCTGACGGCGGCGCGCGCGTCGAAGTCGATGCGCACGGCGACGGCCACTTCGTCGCGGCGTCCGGTCAGCCGTCCACACCCAACCCGAGACATCGATGAAATCGGTCCTCTATCTCGGGTGTCCCCTGGCCGAGCGCGCCGACGCGGAGCGGCAGCTCGGGATCGCCGACGTGTCGGTCGTCTGGGCCGACAACATCAGCTACGCGCTGACGGAGCTGGAGCGGCGCGAAATGCCGGTGCTGCTCGATCTGTCGCGCGGCGCGAGCGCCCTGCAGATCGCGCGCGAGCTGCGGACGCAGCGCGCCTCCACGCTCATGTTTGCCGTCGTCGACAACCATCGGCCCGACCTCACGACCGAAGCGGTGCTGACGGGGATGGCCGACGTCTTCGCGCGGCCGCTCGGCGGACGCCGCGTCGCCAACGCGATCGATCGCGAGCGCCAGTTCGAGATGCAGGAGCTCGATCCCGGGTTCGACGCGCACCACCACGACCTCTACACGCACTCGCCCGCGATGCTCGAGGTCATGACCGTCGTGACGCGCGCCTCGGCGATGCGCGCCGGCGTGCTGATTCGGGGCGAGGAAGGCACCGGACGCCAGATCGCCGCGCGCGCCGTCCACGCGCAGAACGGCGCCGCCGGCGCGTTCGTCGCAATCGACTGCGCGGCGCACGACGGCGACGATCTCGACGATGCGCTGTTCGGCCGCGCCGCGCGATCGCGGCACGGCGAGGGGCCGGACCTCGAGCGCGTCGGCGAGCGCGGCGCGCTCTACCGCGCGCGCGGCGGGACGATCTATTTCCAGAACGTCGCCGAGGCGCCGGCGCGCGTCCAGGCGCGCGTCGCGCGCGTGCTGCGCGATCGCGAGGCTGTCTTCGCGGAGACCGGGCAGCCGATCGATTTCGACGTCAGGCCGATGGCCGGCGTCGATCCCGAGTTCGACGTCGCCGTGTCCGAAGGCCGCGTGCGGGACGATCTCCTGCGGCGTCTCGCGGTGATCCGGATCGACATGCCGCCGCTGCGCCGCCGCCGCGAGGACATTCCGGCCCTCGCGAACTACTTCCTGCGCGACATCTGCGCGTCGCGCCGCCTGCCGCCGAAAGTGGTGTCGCGCCCCGCGCTCTTGCTGATCTCGGCGCTGCCGTGGCGCGGCAACGCGGCCGAGATGCGCACGCTGCTCGAGACGGTGGTCGGCGCCGTGCCCGACAGCCGCGGCATCGGCCTCGAGGACGTGCTCGCTCACGTGCGGCTGGACGGCGGATCGACGTCGTTTCCCGACGGCGGCACATTGAAGCAGGCGCGGTCGCGGTTCGAACGTGAGTACATCGGCTCGGTGCTCGAGCAGCACAAAGGACGGATCAGCGAGGCGGCGGTCGCCCTCGGCATCCAGCGGACGAATCTTTATCGAAAGATGCGGGCGCTCCGGGTCACGGCCGGCCGCCGGCGCTGATCGCGCCGGAATTGCACGTCAGTTCCGTATCTCCAAGGGTACACATGACTTTAGTGCTTGACTGGCGCCGCCGGCTCATCGATAGTGGAGGGCAGCTCTTTCTCCAAGCGAGACATAACATGCGTAGTGTGGGTGCGTTCGCGCTGGTCTGCGCGCTCGGTCTTTCTAGTCCCGTCGGCGCGGCGCCGCGAATCGGCCTCGCGCAGGCGCAGGGCGCGTCTCTCGCCGGCACGGCGACGAGCTCCACCGGCCAGACGGTCGCGAACGCCACCGTGCAGCTCCGCAACCTGGCCACCGGCCAGCTCGCCGGCACGACCACCAGCAACGCCGCCGGCGCGTTCGGGTTCACCGGGCTGCAGGCCGGCAACTACGTCGTCGAAGTCGTGAACGCCGCCGGCCAGATCGTCGGCACGAGCGCGTCGGTCAGCGTCGCCGCCGGCGCGGCCATCACCGGCGTGACGGTGACGGCCTCGGCAGCCGCGATTGCCGCGGCGGGTGCCGCCGCCGCGGGCGTCAGCACCGCCGTCGTGATCACGTCGGTAGCCGTCGCGGCCGGCGTTGCCGGCGCGGTCGCCGTCGCGACCAGCGGCACGGCCAGTCCGTCCCGGTAACTCCCTCGTTCGTCGTTCGACAACCATCAACAGTCCATCGCTGATTGCGCGCGCGTCCGCGCGCGTCTTCGTGTTCTTCACCAAGGCCCACTTCTTGACCCGCACTGTTTTTCATTCGTTGTCGCTCGCGCTCGCCGCGATCGTCCTGCTGTACGGCTCGCCGGCCGCCGCTCAGGCGACGAGCGGCGAACCGGATCCGGCGACGGTGCGCATCCGGATGGGGCCGCTCTGGCTCAAGCCGACCATCGCGCTCGCCAACATCGGCGTCGACAAGAACGTCTTCAACGAGCCGGACGACGCGAACCCGAAGTCCGACTTCACGTTCACGCTGCAGCCGGCGACCGATCTCTGGCTGCACACCGGGCCGACGTGGGTCACCGGCCGCGTCCAGGAAGATCTGGTGTGGTTCCAGACCTACTCGAGCGAGCGCGGCGTGAACGCGACGTACTCGGTCGGCTGGCTCGTGCCGCTCACCCGCCTGCGCTTCAACGTCGGCGCGACGCGCCGCAACCGCCGCGATCGGCCGGGGTTCGAGATCGACGCGCGGTCGCAGCGCCTCGAGACCGAGTACAACGGCGCCGTCGAACTGCGGACGCTCTCGAAGACGTACTTCGGCGTCACCGGCTCGCGGCAGCGCGTGGACTTCGACAAGGACGCGGTCTTCCTCAACCGCAGCCTGCCGTTCGAGCTCAATCGCGTGACGACGGCGGCGGGGGTGACGATGCGGTATCAGCTGACGCCGCTGACGGGGCTCACCTTCGCGGCGACGCGGTCGGAGGATCGCTTCGAGTTTTCTTCGCTGCGCGACTCGAACTCGACGGCGGCGACCGCGACGGTCAACTTCGATCCGCTCGCGCTCATCCGCGGCAGCGCGACGATCGGCTACCGCGACTTCGAGCCGCTGTCGTCGGGGCTGTCGCCCTACGAGGGGCTGACGGCGGCGGCGAATCTCTCCTACGTCCTGTTCGGCGCGACGAAGTTCGCCGTTGGACTGAATCGCGACGTGCAGTACTCGTACGACGTCAACCAGCCGTACTACCTCGAGACCGCCGTGAGCGGGTCGATCGCGCAGCAGCTGTTCGGGCCGATCGACGTCGTCGCGCGCGCGGGCGTCGACACCCTCGCATATCGCGACCGCGTCGGCGCCGCGGTGCAGGTCTCCAGTCGCGTCGACCGGGGGCACTCCTTCGGCGCCGGCGTCGGCTACCACACGTCGAGCGGGTTCCGCATCGGGTTCGACGTGGATCAAATCAATCGCGTGTCGGACATCTCGTCGCGGCGATTCGATGATCTCCGCATTGGCAGCTCGGTGACTTATGTTTTCTAGACGCGTGTTGTTCCTTGTGCTCGCGTGCGCGGTCGGCCCCCGCCTGGCCGCGCAAACCCCGCCCGTCAACGACTACGTGATCGGCGCGCAGGACGTGCTGACTATCACCTCCTACGACCAGGCGGATCTCACCGGCAAGTTCACGGTGGAGGCGGACGGGACGTTCACCTTCCCGATGATCGGCCGCGTCAGGGCCGGCGGCTCGACGCTGCGGCAGGTCGAGGCGCAGATGAAGAAGCAGCTGAAGAACGAGGGCTACTTCAACAACCCGCAGATCACGGTCTCGGTCGAGACGTATCGCAGCCAGAAGATCTTCATCGTCGGCGAGGTGCGGACGCCGGGCAGCTACGTGCTGTCGGGCGACATGAACCTGATCGAGGCGCTCGCGCGCGCCGGCTCGACGCTGCCGACGGCGAGCGACCAGGCGCTCATCGTCCATCCGGTGGCCGGCGGCGGCGCGGCGGCGCCGGTGCTGCCCGCCGACGAGAGCCCCGACCACATCGTCCGCGTCGACCTGCACGCGCTCCAGAGCGGACGCGCCGGCGAGAACGCGGCGCTGCGCGACGGCGACACGATCTTCGTGCCGCGCGCGGAAAGCGTGTACGTCTTCGGCCAGGTCAAGAACCCCGGCGCCTACGCGCTGCAGCAGAAGAACACCACCGTTCTGCAGGCGCTGTCGCTCGCCGGCGGCGTCACCGATCGCGGATCCACGGGGCGGATCAAAATCGCGCGGATGGTGAACGGGAACAAGTTGGAACTCCGCGTCAAACTCGCCGACATCGTGCAGCCGGGCGACACGATCATCGTGCAGGAAAGGTTTTTCTGATGTCGACTCAATTCAGGGATTCCACCGACTCCTTGCAGCACCGGCTGACGATGGCGTCCGCCGACGCGGAGAACGCGGGCGCGGCGCGCGCGGCCGATTCCGGCCCCGCAGCGGCGGCGCCGCCGCCCACGGCGTACGGCTACGGCAGCAACGTCGTCGGCGACGATCAGGTGCACCTGCTCGACTACGTCAAGGTGCTCCACAAGCGGCGCGTCGCCGCGCTGACCGCGTTCCTCCTCGTGTTCGTGTCGACGGCGGTGTACACCTTCACCGCAAAGCCGATCTACGAGTCGAAGGTCCAGATCCTCATCGAGAAGGAAAACGCAAACGTCGTCACCTTCAAGGAAGTGTTCGAGCAGAACCAGGTGGCCGACGACTATTACCAGACGCAGTACAAGATTCTGCAGGGCCGCGCGCTCGCGCGCCGCACGCTCGACGCGCTGCGGCTGTGGGATCACCCGCAGTTCAACCCGAAGGGCGAGGCGGCGTTCAGCCTTGGCGCGCTCGTGACGGCGCCGCTGCGCTGGCTGTCGGCGTGGGCCACTCCGCCGCCGGCGATCGAGCCGGGCGGCGTCTCCGCCGGCGAGACCTCCGCGCAGGCGCGCGCGATCGATCGGCTGCTCGGCGGCCTCACGGTGACGCCGATTCGCAACAGCCGCCTGGTCGACGTGAAGTTCTCGTCGTTGTCCCCGATGCTGTCGTCGCAGGTGGCGAACGCGCTCGCGAGGGCCTACATCGACCAGAACCTCGAGTTCAAGTTCCTCTCGTCGAAGGAAGCGTCGGACTGGCTCGGCGAGCGGCTGGCCGAGCAGCGGCAGAAGGTGGAAGTGAGCGAGCAGGCGGTGCAGCGTTACCGCGAACAGACCGAATCGGTCGCCTTCGAGGATCGGCAGAACATCGTCGTGCAGAAGCTGGCGGATCTGAACGCGGCGGTCACGCGCGCGAAGACCGAGCGCATTCAGAAGGAAGCGACCTACAACCAGATGAAGGCGCTCCAGACCGAGCGCGCCGGCCTCGACACGTTCCCGGCGATCCTGTCGAACCAGTTCATCCAGCAGCAGAAGGGCGAGCTCGCCGAGCTGCAGCGGCAGCAGGCGCAGCTCTCCGAGAAGCTCGGCCCGCGGCACCCCGACATGGTGAAGATCGGGCTGGCGATCAACGCCGCCGAGGAGCGGATCCAGGGAGAGATCGCGAAAGTCGTCCAGGCGGTGCGCAACGAGTACCTGTCCGCGCAGACACAGGAGCAGAGCCTGATCAACGTGCTCGATCAGCAGAAGCGCGAAGCGCTCGCCCTGAACCGCAAGGGCATCGACTACAGCGCGCTGCAGCGGGACGCGTTGAGCAACCGCCAGATCTTCGAGAGCCTGTTGCAGCGCACGAAGGAGACGGGGATCTCGGGCGAGCTCAAGACGAGCAACATCCGGGTGATCGACGTGGCGGAGACGCCGCGCCGGCCCGCGAGCCCGAACGTCGTCGCGAACCTCCTGCTCGCGTTGTTCGGCGGCCTCACGCTCGCAGTCGGCATCGCGTTCTTCTTCGAGTATCTCGACAACCGGATCAAGACGCCCGACGAGATCAAGGCGCACCTCGGCCTGCCGTTCCTCGGCCTCGTGCCGGCGCTCTTCGCGAAGGACTTGCACGATCCGCTGATCAGCAAGGGCGTGCCGGCGAACTTCTCCGAGGCGTTCCGCGCCGTGCGCACCAACGTGCTGTTCTCGTCCGCCGACGAGGGGCCGAAGGTCATCGTCGTCACGAGCGCGGGGCCCGGCGAAGGGAAGACGCTCGTCGCGAGCAATCTCGCCGTCGCGATGGCGCAGGCCGCGCAGCGCGTGCTGCTGATGGACGCCGACATGCGGCGCCCGCGCGTGCACTCGCTGTTCGGCATCGCGCAGGAGCCTGGGCTCTCGAACGTCCTCGTCGGCAACGCGAAGCCGAGCGACGCCGTGCGGATCACGAGCGTGCCCGGCCTGTGGGCGATGCCGGCGGGCATGATTCCGCCCAATCCCGCCGAGCTCCTCGGCTCGAAGCGCTTCAAGGAGTTCCTCGGCACGCTCGGCCAGCACTTCGACTGCGTCATCGTCGACACGCCGCCGGTGATGGCCGTCACCGATTCGTCGATCGCCGCGCACGTCGCGACCGGCTTGATCTTCGTCATCGGCGCGGAGATGACGACGCGGCACACGGCGCAGCGGGCGGTGGAGCAGCTCTCGCACGCGCGCCCGAAGTTCCTCGGCGCGATTCTGAACCGCGTCGATCTGCAGCACCAGGGCTACTACTACTCGCACTACTACCGGCGCGAATACGCGGGCTACTACACGCAGGACTCGTCGAAGCTGCCCGCGGCGAGCTGACGTGCCGAATCTGCTCCCGCGAATCGAATTCGGCCTGCAGTCCCTCGTGCGCCGGCAGCGCGCGTGTCCCTTCTGCGGCGGCCGCGATCACCGCGTCGTCGCGAGGAAGCGCGGCGTCCTCCGCATCCGCCGCTGCGCGGGCTGTCACCTCTACTTCACCGATCCGATCTACCGCTCGTTCGTGGGCGACCTCTACGGTGCGTTCTACCGCGCCGAAGGCTCGACCACGCGCGTGCCAGACGGCCGCACGCTCGCCGAGTGGAAGGCGACGCAGTTTGCCGGATCCGACAAGCACTGCGCCGACCAGCTGCAGGCGCTCGGGCGGCTCGGCGCGGGCCGGCAGCTCCTCGAGGTCGGCTCGTCGTGGGGCTATTTCCTGTACCAGGCGCGGGGCGCCGGCTTCCAGGCGACCGGCGTCGAGCCCGGTGAGTGGCGGCGCGCGTTCGGCGTGCGCGAGCTCGGCGTCGACATCCGATCGTCGATGGACGACGTTCACGAGACCGGCTTCGACGTCGTCTACTGCGCGCACACGCTCGAGCATCTGACGGATCCCGCGCGCTTCTTCGCCGACTGCGGCCGCGTGCTGCGGGACGACGGCCTTCTCGCGATCGAGGTGCCGCATTTCGATCTCGAGGCGATGGGGCCGGGCGTGCTGCCGATCATGGGCGCGGTGCACCCGCTGGGCCTCTCGCAGTCGTTCTTCCGCGCGGCGCTGCCGCGCGCCG
>QHWK01000725.1 GCA_003223775.1 Acidobacteriota bacterium | reverse complement strand
ACTGTATCGGCATGGCGTCGAGGAAGCGCTCGCCGTGGCGGCGGTGGTCCTGCTGGCGTTCAGCGCCGCGGAAGCCGCGCGCGCGTCCGGGTTGGGGACCTACCGGGAGTGGACAATGGCATCGCTGCTCGCAGCATCTCTCGCTGGCGTCGGCGTCTATCGTCGCTACGGCCTCGTCTACTCTGCCGTCGGCGCGATGGTTTGCGCGGCCCTGGTCCCATTCCAGTTCCACGTGACGGATGCTGTGCAGCGGTCACTCGCGGCGGTGGTGTTCGGCGCGGCGTTCGCGGTGACACGAGCGGCGCATCTGCGCTACGGCGACGATTTTCCTGGCGACGACTACGCGAACCTGCAGGCTGCATCTTGCGCAGGCCTCTATCTCGTGCTGAACCTTCATCTGACGGACGTGATCTCGTGGACGCCGGGCGCGCCGCCTGTCGCGACGCCGTTCTACTGGACGAGCTACGCAGCGACGTGGCTCGTTCCGGCGGCTGCATTGGCCGCTGCCGTTCGAGAGAAGGATCGACCGCTGCTCACTGTCGGCATCGTGCTTGCGCTGTGTACGCTCGTCACGAACAAGCCGTATCTCGGATGGACGCGCCAGAGCTGGGACCCGATGATCCTCGGCGTACTGCTCGCCGGCGGCGCGCTCGCGCTTCGCCGCTGGCTCGACGCGGGGCCGAACAGCCAGCGCGGCGGCTTCACCGCGGCGCCAATCCTCACGCGCGATCGCGATATCCTGTCCGCGCTCGCCACCGCGTCGGTCGCGTGGCACGCGCGCGGGCACGAGCCGCCGCCACACGACGCGCCGCCATCGGACTTCGCCGGCGGACGTTCCGGCGGCGCCGGCGGAGGGGCGGGGTACTGACGCCGTGTAATTAAGAATTTGGAATTTGGAATTTAGAATTCGTGATCACGAATGCCAAATTCCAAATTCCTAATTGAATTGTGGAGGCGTGTATGAGAATTGCCGTGACCGTCGCTTTGCTCTTCGTTCCCGTCGTGGCGTTCGCGCAGGCGCGCGCGCCGCAGGTGAAGCGCACCAACCCGCCCGCGCTCTCGAAACCCACCGGCTACACACACGTCGTCGAAGTGACCGGTCCCGCGAAGACGATCTACATCTCGGGTCAGATCGCGTACGACAAGGACGGCAAACTCGTCGGCGCGGGCGACATGAACGCGCAGGCCGAGCAGGTGTTCAAGAACCTGCAGGCCGCGCTCGCCGCCGCGGGGGCGAAGTTCTCCGACGTCGTGAAGATGAACAGCTACATCACCGACATGTCGAAGGTTCAGGCGGTGCGCGACGTGCGGACGAAATACTTCGGCGAGGTGACGCCGGCGAGCACGTTCGTACAGGTCGCCGGCCTGGTGAGGCCCGAGCTGTTGCTCGAGATCGAAGTGGTCGCCGTCGTTGGGTCAGGTGGGTCAGGTCGGTCGGGCGGGTCTGGTGGGTCGGGCAGGTCGGGCAGGTAAACACGAAGGGCGCGGTCGCTATCGCAACCGCGCCCTCGGCTAGCCCCTAACCCCCAGCCCCTACACGATCGGCTTGTGCAGGACGGGCGCCGGCTCCTGCGCCGGTTTCTTTCCGCCGAGCCCCTGAATCTGCAGGGTCGGCTGCTCCTTGAGCACGTGCTGCCGGTACAGCTTCGCCATCTCGGCGTTGTACGCCGCGTCGCGCGCAGCGTCCTCCGGCGACTTGTGCTGGCGCGCCTTGAGCTTCTCCTCGCGGGCGTTCTTCGCAATCCCGAGGTCGTCGAGATCCGTCTGCACGCCGGCGCGGACCGCGTCCTCGTTCAGCTTCAGCGAATGCGCCGTCGACGCGAGCGGCACCGCCTTGCCGCCGGCGAAGATCTCGTGGCGGCCGTGATCCTCGTACCACTTCGTGAGCGTCGCCGTCATGTGCATCTTCTCGATGATGTTGCGCCACCCGATGCCGGTGTTGTACGCGCAGAAGGAAATCTCTCCCTGCTGCGTCGCATACGGGATGATGCACATCTCGGTGCGGCGGAAGTCGTAGTTGAACAGATCCTGGAACCACATGCCGGCGATGAACAGGAAGTTCCACCGATCGGCGCGCCGCTTCTCGATGTCGGCCGCCGTGCGATCGCCTTCCACCCTGCCGTAGCCGCCCGACTGCGCCTTCTTGGTCGCGCCGAACGTCTTGTCGAACTTCTTCAGGAGATCGGTCAGCTTGAAGTGCGTCGGCGACTTGAACGGATCGTAGTTGCGCACGACGGCGAGCGCGAGGCCGACGACCGACAGAAACTTGCCGCGCGCCGCGTCGTTGACCTGCGCCAGATCCTTCGCGAGCTGCTCGGCCTTGAGGAACGCGGTGACCGGCACCGCCTCCTTGGTTTCCTTGTCGATCATGAGCCCCATGCCGACTCCGCAGTTCGGGTGGCAGCCGCAGGTCAGCTGGCCCCACGGCGCGTCCTTCCCGTGGACGACGTCCGCCCAGTCGGTGAACGTGCCCATGAACGAGATCGGGAACCAGTCGCGCGTCGGTTCGCCGAGGCCCGTCTGGTTCTTCACGTCGTGCGCGAGGTGCGACAGCGTGTAGCGCTGCGCCGCGCGCCGCTCGGGCGTCACCTCCTCGTCGCGCCCTGTGAAGCTCACCGGCTGGAACGACAGGAAGTTGATCTTCTTCGGGTTGTCGAGCGCGAACTCGATGATGCGCCCGACCTGCTCGTTGTTCACGCCGTTGACGATCGTGACGACCGGCACGATGTCGACGCCCGCCGAGTGCAGGTTCTCGATCGCGCGCAGCTTGACGTCGAACAGGTTGCCGACGCCTTGGCGAACTCGATGCCGTTGGTCGCCGCCTGCACGCTGTTGTAGCCGACCTTCCGGGCGTAGCGGACGGCGTCGAGGAAGTAGGGCGAGATCGTCGGCTCGCCGCCGGAGAACTGCACCGACATCTGCCGCCGCGGCTTGATGGTGATCGCGTTGTCGAGCACCATTTTGATGTCGTCCCACGTCAGCTCGTGGACGAACCCGACCTGGTTCGCGTCCATGAAGCACGGATCGCACATCATGTTGCAGCGGTTCGTCAGGTCGACGGTGAGCACCGACCCGCGGCCGTGCTTGATCGTGCTCGACCCGTGGTTGTGCAGCGTCTCGTCGTTGTGCGCGCGGATGTCCCGGCCGGGGAAGACTTCCTCGAGGTGGCGGAAGAACGCGGTGTCGATCGCCATCACGTCCTCGAAGTGGCCGTGCACGGGGCAGTCCTTCACCATCAGGATCTTGCCGTCGCGCTCGAGGATCGTCGCCTTGATCTCGCCGACCTTCTCGTTCAGCAGGACGCTGACGTCTTTCTTCCCGTCGAGGATCGCCTGCCGCGCCTCGCGCACGCACGTCGGGCACAGCGAGTCGGTCTCGCGTGGCCAGCCCAGCGGCGGTTTCGTTTTTTCGTAGGACTTCAGGAGCGGCTTGTCGGACCACGCCGGCGTGAACGACGGATTCTGCCGGATCTGATTCAGACCGTTGAAGACCGTCCACGCGCCGTTGGCGGCGATCGACAGCGCTTTCTCGGCGTACTTAATCGGCTTGTGCATAGCGGTAAATCTTAGAGGGCAAAAGGCTTACCGCGATTACATTTTCAACGAACGGGCGCGTCGCGCAGCGAACGGGCCGTACGCGTGGTTGGATGGTCCCACTCGGCGCCTCCACCTGAGCGATTCCGGTGCCTTGTCGATTGCCACCGCAGGATATTGCTCAGCCTGGCATACAATGGCGCGCTCCCAAACAACTACGACTGGAGGACGAATGTTTCGATTGATCCGAATCACGACAGGGTGTCTGGTGGCCGTCGCGTTCTCGGCGCTTGCCGTGACGTTGACGGCTGACGGCGGTACGAGGACCGTGCAGATCCGCGACGACTGCGACCCTGCGACGTTCAATGCCGATCCGCCCGTCGGCCCGGGGCTCGGCGTCATCTGCGGAGGCGATGGCGACACGACGTTCGGGGACTTCATCGCGGAGCTTCAGGCGACGCAGTCGGCGGAAAAATGGCGCTTCAATCCGACCACGACCGACGACACGCTCCTCGTCGCGCGCAACCGCGGCGGCGAAACGCACACTTTCACGCCAGTGGCGAAGTTCGGCGGCGGTGTCGTGCCGGGGTTGAACGCTCTGTCGGGCAATCCCGACGTAGCGCCTGAATGCGCCGACGCGGCCAAGTTCGGCGCCTCGGTCGTTCCTCCGGGTGTTACCTCGAAAGCGATCGCAGCGAAGGCGGGGGACCACTTCCAGTGCTGCATCCATCCGTGGATGCGCACGACGGTGACGAAGTAAGGGAAGGAAACACGCCGGGGGCGGACGTCAGTCCGCCCCCAGTCGATCCTCAGAAGTTCAACTGCAGGCCGAACCGCACGTAGCGGCCATCCATGATCGTGAGCGGCGCGAGCCACGCGTTGGTGGCCGGATTCGCGCCGTAGGTCTGGTTCACCGACAGCACAGTACCGGCGTTCAGCACGTTGAACACGTCCATGAACCCCTGCACCCTCGTCCGGTTGAAGCGGAACGTCTTCCCCGCGCGCAGGTCGAGACGGTTCTGATAGTCGAGGAACAGCGAATTCGGCTCGACCAGGTTCGCCACGGTCGATGCGGCGCCCGTCGTCGATCCGATGATCGGCCGGCCCGCGATCGCCGAGGTGACGGTGTAGTCGGCCCTGACGCCCGGGCCCGGAATCGATGAAAACGATCCGCTGAGCTGGATGTCGTAGGGGAACGAATAGGCGGCCGACGCCTTCACCGTCGTCCGGAATACTCCCGCAGGCTGACCGCTCGTCGCCAGCGTGACCTCGCAGAAGCGCAGTGAATTTGGATTGTCGCGCGCCGACGCTCCCCGCGCGCCCACGTCGAGGGTCGTCGAGCCGTCGCAACCCGAGGTCACCAGGCGATCGACCGTCACGCCGCCAAAGACGAGGACTCTATCGCGGCGGAGATTCGCGCTCACCTCGAAGCCGTTGTAGGACGACGAGTTCTGCGTCGAATAGGTGTACAGGTTATCGGTCGCGATGCCGACTTTCGTTGCGTTGAGGGTATAGAGCGGAAACGCCTGGCCGGAGAGCGGCAGGCGCGAGTCGGTCGGCGTCGCGATCGGGAACGACGCCCAGTCCGCCGCGGTCAGGTTCTGGTTGTCGACGATCTGCAGGTTGTAGAAATCGCGATGATAGAAGCCGACCGTGACCGAGGTGCGCGGCATCACCTCGCGCTGCAGCTGCGCGCTGTACTCCCAGTTGTAGCCGCGCGCCAGGTTCGGGTCTGGACGGACCGTAATCTGGCCGAAGTTGGACGTGCCGCCGATGACCTCGTTGGTCTCGATGTTGCCGGCTGCGTCGAGGATCGTGCCATTTCTGTCGGCGTCATTCCACGTGCGTGATTGTGTCGCGCCGTTCATCCCGTTGAACGTCTGAGCGTAGCCCGCCGCCTGCGACGCGACGTACTTGCCCGCACTCGCCTTGATCGCCGTCTTGCCGTCGCCGGTGAGATCGTAGGTGGCCGCGAGACGCACCGACCAGTCGTTCCAGTTCGGCACATTCGGAATCACATCGAAGTTCCGAGCCGCGATCCAGGTCGAGCCGGGCGCGGACTCGGCCGGCACCTCGGC
>QHWK01000146.1 GCA_003223775.1 Acidobacteriota bacterium | reverse complement strand
CGCAGGCCGGGGACGTGGACGCGGAGCGCCGGCACCGCCGCCGCCGAGTCCTCTCGCGAGGTTGTCGGCGGCGATCCAGGCGGCGCCGACGCTCGGCTACATATGGACCGACGGCGTGACCGGCTATTCGATCAAGTACGCCTGGCGTTCGCCCGCGATCGCGGACAAGGAGCGCATCGTGCTGATCATCGAGCGCCGGCTCGACTCGCACGCGCCGGACTGGGCGCCGGTCTCGAGCGCCGCGTCCGACGCGAATTTCACGGTGATCGAGATGCAGATCGATCGTGACGGCGTCGGCGAGGGCAAGACGTCGCTCACGTCGAGTGTCGCGATCGACACGGAGGCGAAGACGCTGGCGCTCGACGGCTACGCCGCGGCGCCGGCCTTTCTCAAGGTGACTCGATGATCCGCGTCACGCGTCTGACAACCACATGGCGCCACACGAGCAGCGCCGTCGCGGGCCTCCTGCTCGTCGCCGCGACCGCCGCGGCTGCGACCCTTCGACCCTTCGGCGAGCTCAGGGTCGCCCCGAGCAACGTCGAGGGGCGAGAGCCTCAGGGTCGCCCCGAGCTCAGTCGAGGGGCGACGACGTCGGAAGTCGCGGATGCGGCGATGCGCGGCGACCGCGAGGCGGTCCGTGCCGCGCTGGCGCGCAAGGCCGACGTGAACGCGGCGCAGGTCGACGGCACCACGGCGCTCCACTGGGCCGTGGAGCGCGACGATGTGGAGCTGGCGGAGCTCCTGCTGACTTCCGGCGCGCGCGTGAGCGCGCGGACGAGGGAAGGGGTGATGCCGCTGCAATTGGCGGCCATCAACGGCAGCGTCGGCATGCTCGGCCGCCTGATCAGATCCGGCGCGGATCCGAACGCGCCGCTGACGCCCGCCGGCGACACCGCACTCATGCTGGCGGCGCGAACCGGAAAGGCCGACGCCATCCGCCTTCTGCTCGAAGCGCGCGCCGACGTGAACGCGAAGGAGAGCTGGGGCGGCACCACCGCGCTGATGTGGGCCGTGGCCCAGGGTCACGCCGAGGCCGCCCGGCTGCTGATCGCGGCGGGCGGCGACGTCAACGCGCGGTCCCACTACGTCGCCGCCGCCAACGGCCGCGGCTTCGAGGGGCGCACGCCGGTCGCGAGCCGGACCGAAGAGAAGGTGGAGGAGTTCGCCAGCGGCTGGCTGACGCCGCTGATGTTGGCCGCGCGCGACGGCAGCCTCGAGCTGGCGCGCATCCTGGTCGAGGCCGGCGCCGACGTCGACGCCGTGGCCGGCGACGGGAAGACGGCGCTCGCGCTGGCAATCTTCAACGGCAGCTACGACGTCGCGTCGTTCCTCGTGGACCGCAAGGCCGACGTGAACAAGGCGGACGCGCAGCGGTTCACGCCGCTCTTCTGGGCCGTCGATCGGCGCAACATGGAAACGGCGCCGAACTTTCCGTGGATGGCCACGGCGGATCCGCTGCCGCTCATCCACCGGCTGCTCGACGCCGGCGCCAACCCCAACGCGCTCGTCAACAACACGCCTCGCGGACGGATGCGCGAAGGATCGCCCCGAATCGTGTTTGCCACGGCGTTGATGCGCGCCGCGTTCGCTGGCGACCTCGAGCTCGTGAAGCTGCTGCTCGCGCGCGGCGCCGATCCGCGGATCGTCTCGAGAGACGGCGAGTCCGTTCTGTCGGCGGCCGCCGGCCTCGCGTTCATTCACGGCTATCACCGGGACAGGCCGCGCGAGGAGCGGCTCCAGGTCGTCAAGCTGTTCGTCGAGCTCGACAACGACGTGAACCAGCCGGATGACTACGGCATCACGCCGCTGATGGCGGCCGCCAATTACGGGGATGTCCCGATCATTCGGTACCTGATTGATGCCGGCGCCGATCTCGGCGCCCACGACCTGGGCAAGAAGAACGACGGCGCGTTCGGGTCGAGCGTCGAACCGCTGATGCCGATCGACTACGCGATCGGCGTCGGCACGTTCGTGCCCAATAACGCGGTCATCATCCACGAGGACGCGGTGGCGCTGATGGCGGGCGTCATGAAGGCACGCGGCATCAAGCACACGACCTCCGAGTGCACGCTGCGCGGCTTCACGTGCGCCCAGGTAAGAGTGGATCCGAAAGTGGCGTCGCCGGTGGAGATTGCCCGTATGCGCGCGATGGCCATCGGCCATCAGATGGATCGCATTACCGGAGGCCTCCAGGCGAAGTAGGACGATTCAGCGCGTCGATCCTCACCGCGCACGACCACGAGCACGGAGGTGAGATGTCATGCGAACCAGGTGGCGTCCGTTGTGTGCGGCACTGGTGACGTGCCTCGCGGTTCCCGGCACCGGCGTCGCCCAGTGGCTGGAGTACCCCACGCGCGGCGTGCCTCGCACGGCCGACGGCAAGCCGGATCTGTCGGCGCCGGCGCCGCGGACTTCCGACGGAAAGCCCGACCTGAGTGGCATGTGGGGCTGGGAAACGCGCGCGAATTGCGGCGCGCACTGCAACGATTTGCAGATTTCGCGCGAGTTCATCAACATCGCCGCGACTTTGAAAGGCGGATTGCCCTACAAGCCTGGCGTGGCGGAAGAGGTCAAGCGGCGAATGGCCGCACAGAACGAGGATCCGAACGCTCGTTGCATGCCTCGTGGCGCGCCCAGAATCTGGACCGACGACTATTACAAGCGGCTCTTCCAGCTGTCCGACCGCGTCATCATCCTGACCGAGCGCAACATGCAGTACCGCCAGATCTTCACCGACGGCCGGCGGCTTCCCGACGATCAGAATCCGACCTGGAACGGCTACTCGACCGCCGCATGGGACGGCGACACCCTGGTGGTGCACACCTCCGGCTTCAAGGACGACCTGTGGCTCGACGCGTCCGGCAATCCGCTAACGGGCACGGGGAAGTTGACCGAGCGGATCCGCAGGCCGAATTTCGGAACGCTCGAAGTCGAGATGACGATCGACGATCCGACACCGTATACGGTGCCCTGGGCGGTGACGGTGAGGCAGCCGCTCGTGCTCGACAGCGAGCTGCTGGATTACTACTGTCTCGAGAACGAGAAGGATCTGGTCCACATGATGATCAAGAAGTGACGCCAGGACCGCGCGTCCAGGCTACCGGCGGCCGCCTTCGTTCCTGTAAACCTTTCCACCCTTCATCACGAAGACGACGCGGCGGACCGCGGTGATGTCGTCGGGCTGCGGTCATGGGCCCAAGCGTATCAAAAAGGATTCTTCATGAGATTCAAGACACAAGCACTCGTGCGCGTGCTCCTCGTGGGTTGCTTCATCGCGACCTCGCTTCGCGCTATTGATCATGATGTTGCGATGGCTCAGGGCAGGAAAGCCGTTGTGATCACCCGCATTTTCACGGGGCAGGACGGCCTCGCTCACGCCGAAGACATTGAACTGAACCTGAACGCCCGTGGCGCGACCGACATGTTGAAAGCCACCGGCGCGGAATTCAGCGTGCGGCCACCCACGGCCGGGGCGAATCCGCGCAATACCGCGGCCACTGACCCTGGCGCGCCCGGCTGGCACACCGGCCCGGCACGGCAGTTTGTGATCACGCTCTCCGGCAATTCGGAGGTCGAAGTATCGGGCGGCGTGCATGTCGCCGCTGGCCCCGGACACATCAACCTGATTGAAGACACCACCGGCAAGGGCCACATCACGCGGAACTTCGGCCCGGACGATCGCATTGCGCTGACCATTCCGCTGGCCGAGGGTGTGGTGATCGAAGGAGTTCGGAAACCGAGAACCCGGTAGGCGTCAGCCCCTTCGTCGATGCGGTTCGGAGGGCACTCAGCGCTTTCCCAGCTCCTGGAACGCGATGTTCACGTTGATCACGGCGCGCGACAACGGCGTGCCGCCGTACTCCATGTCCGTCAGCAGTTCCTCTTTCGTGAAGACCGGGAATTTGGGCCTCAGCTCGGCCGCGATCTCCTCCGCGGTCTTTTTCCCCGCCCCCGCTGTCGCCGCATCGACCAGCGCTCGATTGAACCGCACGTAGTCGCGGAATCCGTCCCACGTGTTGACGTCGCCGTGGCCTTCGATCACCGTGTCGACGTTCGGGATTCCCTTCTCGGCCTTCTCGAGCGTGCCCGGCAGCGCCAGCACGCTGCCGCCCGCCAGCGGATCGATGAGCGGCGACATCTTCCACGCGAAGAGGTCTCCGGCGGCCATCACCCGATGCGCGGGAAAGACGATGAAGGCGTCGCCGCTTGTGTGGCCGGCGCCGAAGTAATAGAGCTCGATCCGATCGTCGCCGCTCCCGAGCGTCATCCGGTCGGCGAACGTCCTGTCCGGCATCGCCGCCGCGTTCGACGCCACCCGCGGATTGGCGGCCATCCACTTCCGCGTGTTCTCCTGTGCGATCACCTCGACCGACGCCGGGAAATACTCGTTGCTGCCGATGTGATCGGGATGCGAATGCGTGTTGATGATCGTCGAGACCGGCTTGTCGGTGACGGTGCGCACCTGGTTCATGATCGCCTCGCCGTTATTTGGGAGCTTGGTATCGACGAGCACGACGCCGCCGTCGGTCACGAACACCGTCGTGTTTCCGCCGGCACCGGGAATCACGTACAGGTTGTCGCGGACCTTCTTGATCGTGCCGGTCGGCGGAATACGCGGGCGCTGCTGCTGGGCCGCCGCGCCCGCCACCGCAAGAGCCGCCAGAACGATCGCGGAGAGAAGTCTCGTGCGTGCCACCTGATGATGATGCAGGCGCGTCATCGAACAGTCAATTGACAGCGCGATTCGATTAGTCACATATTAGCGCCCGTTCGCGCGCGCGGAGAAGCGTCGCAGCTTTCCTCAGGAGGAGATGATGCGTCGTGGGAAGGCCGTCGCGGTCGTTGCCCTGTTCCTGCTGCTGCCGACAATCGCATCGGCCCAGGTTACCCTCGCCGGCACCGTCAAGGACGCTTCGGGCGCCGTGCTGCCCGGCGTCACCATCGACGCGACGAGCCCCGTACTGATTGAAAAAGTCCGGACGGCGTCCACCGACGCCGCGGGGCAGTACCGCATCGAGAGCCTGCAACCGGGCACATACACCGTGACGTTCCGTCTCGCCGGGTTCTCCACCTTGAAGCGAGACGAGGTGGTGGTGTCGGGGACCGGCGTGGTCAAGATCGACGCCGAAATGAAGGTCGGCGCCGTGGCCGAGACCGTCAACGTCACCGCCGAGTCGCCGGTGGTCGACGTGCTGAGCACGCGGCGCGCCGTGACGCTCGACAACGAGACGATGCGGAACCTGCCAAGCGTCCGCAGCTACAGCTATCTGCTCACAGCCGTGCCGGGCCTGCAGCCGAACATCACCGACGTCAACACCGGCCCGGTGTTCGCGATCTTTCCGGTGCACGGCGGCCGCGGCGTCGAGTCGCGCCTCACGGTTGAAGGCCTGAACATCAGCAATCCGCCGGGTGGCAACCAGCCACCGAACTACACGGCCGACATCGGCAATTCGATGGAAGTCACCGTGATGACGGCGGGCGGCCTCGGTGAGTTCGAGACCGCGGGCGTACAGATGAACATCGTGCCGAAGCAGGGCGGCAACAGGCTGAGCGGCCTGATCGCCGGATCCGGCTTCTCGAAAGGCATGCAGTCGAACAACTACTCCGCCGATCTGCAGGCGCGGGGTGCCGGGGCACCCAACCCGACGTACCACGTCTACGACTTCAACGCGGCGATCGGCGGCCCGATCCTGCAGGACAAGCTCTGGTACTACATGAGCGTCCGCCAGCAGGGATCGCGCCGCGACACCCTGAACGTCTACTACAACAACAACGCGGGCGACCCGGCGAAGTGGTCCTACGCCCCTGATTTCACCAAACCGGCCTACTACGACCGCCAGTGGGAGAACTACACGCCGCGGATCACGTGGCAGGCGTCGCAGCGGAACAAGTTCACGTTCTCGTGGGATGAACAGCCCGTGTGCCGGGCGTGCACCGGCACGGCCTCGTTCAGCGGTTCGCCGTCGCCGACGCTGACGACTCCGGAAGCGGACGGCCACGGCGAGTACAGTCCTCAGCGCGTCCAGACCGCGCGCTGGACGTCGACGGTGACGAACAAGCTGCTCCTCGAAGCCGGTCTCGGCAACACGTATTACCACTGGGGCGACGCCGAGCTCGATCCGAATCCGACCCGGGACCTGATTCGCGTGACGGAGAACCAGGCGGTGATCAACCCGCAGGGGACAGTCGGACTGGTGAATTACCGCTCGCAGAGCTGGCTGATCAACAAGACCGACGGAGCGAACTGGTTTCTCAACGCCTCGTATGTCACCGGCTCGCACAGCATGAAGTTCGGGTACCAGGGCAACTGGTGGCGAGACGACCGCGAGCTGCACACCAACACGCAGAGCCTCTTGTACACCTTCACGCGCGGCGTTCCGATTTCGATCACCGAGTACGCGAATCCCTACTTCAACAACGCGCGTGCGGCGATGATATCGTTCTTCGCGCAGGATCAGTGGACGTTCAACCGGCTCTCGCTGCAGGGCGCGCTGCGCTACGACCATCCGTGGAGCTGGTTCCCGGCGGTCACACAGCCGGCGAGCACCTTTTTCCCCGGGGCCAGCTTCCCGCGCACCGACGGCGTCACCGGCTACAACGACATCACGCCGCGCCTGGGCGCCGCCTATGACGTGCTCGGCAACGGCAAGACGTCGCTGAAGGTCAGCGTCGGCAAATATCTGCAGGGCGCCAGCGTCGGCAACCTGGTGTCGGGTGCCAATCCTTCGCTCCGCATTCCGGGCGGCGCCGCCGCGGGGTTCGGCAACCCGAACGTGATCCGCACGTGGACCGACACCAACGGCAACTACGTTCCGGATTGCGACCTCAAGAACCCGCTGGCGCAGAGCCCGGCGACGACCGGCAGCATCGACACCTGCGGCCAGATCAACAACCTGCTGTTCGGGTCGAACCAGTTCGTCGGCGCGAACTACGACCCGGGTCTGCTCAGCGGGTGGGGCGTGCGTCCGTCGGACTGGGCCTTCGGCGTGTCGATCCAGCAGCAGCTCCTCCCGAAGGCGGCGGTGGAAGTCGGGTACTACCGCCGGGCCTTCACGCAGTTCACGACCGGCGGCACCGTGACCGACAATCTCAACGTCGGGCCGAACGATCTGACACCGTACTCCCTGAGGGTCCCGAGCGACCCGCGGCTGCCGGGCGGTGGCGGCTACCAGGTGGGGACGCTCTACAACCTGACCCCGGCGGCGTTCGCGCGCCCGCAAGATCTGTTGATCAAGTCGACGAAGGATGTCGGCGACGACACGCGCGTGTTCAACGGCGTGGACGTGACGTTCAACGTGCGCGCCGTGAAGGGCTTCACCTTCTCCGGTGGCACCAGCACCGGCAAGGTCGTCAACGACTGGTGCGCGGTTCGTGCCGCCGTTCCGGAGAACACCGTGGTCGGTGTGAGCTGGACCCTGAATCCGTACTGCCACGTCGAGTCGCCGTTCCAGACGTCGTTCAACGGCCTGGCCTCGTACGTTGTCCCGAAGATCGACGTGTTGATCAGCGGCGTCTATCGCGACCGTCCGATCCTCAACGGGACGCCGAACAACGCCAGCACGGACCAGCTCGCCGGATCGTTGCCCGCGAACCTCACGTTCACAGCGACGGACGGGTTCGGCACCGCGATCGCGCAGCAAATCGGCCGCCCGTTGACCGGCGGTCCATTCACGAACGTGAACCTGATCACCCCAGGCACGTTGTACGGCGGGGGCTCGTTGTACGGCGACCGCAATCGATCGATCGATCTGAGCGTGAAGAAGATCATCCGCCTCGGCGGCCGGCGTCTCACGGCGGGGCTGGACATCTACAACGTGGCGAACAGCGACACGACGCTGTTCTACAACACGACCTACGTTCCAAATGTCACCGGCTGGCAGACGTCGTTGGCGTACATGAACCCGCGCGTCATGCGCATCAGCACGGAGTTCGCCTGGTAGGGGGTCGGGCGGGTCGGGCGGGTCTGACGGGTCTGGCGCGTTTACGGTAGCGCAGGCCTCAGGCCTGCCGTCCCCTACGGAATGATTTGAACGTCGTCGTCGCTCCACGGCGTGCGGCACGGTTGCCGGCGCTCGTACCGCGACAGCATCTGCGCGAGGCGTTGCGCGCGATCGTGCCGCCCGGCGTGTTCTGCAGCCGCCATCGCCTCGCGCTGCCAGGTGACGGCCTCGCCGAACTGCCCCTCTTCGGCCATCGTCATCGCCATCATCTCGTCGATGTCGCTCGTCCGCTCTTCATGCGCGAGGAGATCGCGCATCAGCGCTTCGGCCGCGCGGCCATCCCGCACGCGATCGTCCGGCGCCGCGGCCAGGAGGCGCACCAGCAGATGGACGAACACGGGATGAGTCGGGTATTGCTTCATCGCCTGCGTGAGACGATCGCGCGCCGCCCCGTAGCGCTCGAGGGCAGCCAGCGCCAAGACCGATCCGAGGGGCGCCTCGATGCTGCGTGCGTCGAGCCTCTCGACTTGCTCGTACTGTGCGATCGCGTCGGCCGGGCGGCCGGCTCCGCGTAAGACGTCGGCCAGCCGCAGACGCGCCTCGACGTAGTTCGGATCCTGCTTCACCGCCGCCGACAGATGTTCGATCGCCTTGTCGAGACGGCCGCTCGATCCCATCAGCACGCCGAGGCTGTAATGTGCCTTGACGAAGGTCGGCGACGACCGCAGCGCGGCGTCGAACTCCGCGGCTGCGCCGCGGGCGTCGCCGCCCATGACGAGCGCCGTTCCCAGCTTGTGGTGCAGCGACGGGTCGTTCGGCGCGAGCTCGAGGCCCCTCCTGAAGAGCGCTCCCGCCGCCGTCCAGTCGTGCGCCTCCAGCGCTCTGGCGCCGCGGACTTCGTACGCGACCGCGCTGTCCAGCACGCTCTCGAGCTCCTGCATCAGCGGATCGGGCGGATGAATCTCTCCGGGACCGCGCTGGCGCAGGTGCTGATCGGCCCGCGTGAGATCGCCGGTCTGCCGATACGCCATCGCGAGCTGATAATGAATCACCGGCGCGGCGGCGCGGTCGAGCGCCAGCGCCCGCTCCAACTCGCCGATGGCTCGCGCGTAGTCGTGTCGGGCGAGCGACACGCGTCCCAGCCAGAACGACGCCGCGGCCGATTGCGGCTGCTTCACGAGCGCCTGCTCGAGCGCCGCAGCCGCCGCATCGAGCCGGCCCTGATCGAGGTACGCCTCGCCCAGCCAGATGAGCGTCGTCGCGTCGTCGGGTTTCAGCGCCCGCGCGCGCTCGAACGACGCGACGGACTTCTCGGCGTCGCCCTGAGCCCGGTAGAGATGCGCGAGATAATGCGGCCATCGCGCGTCGTCGGGCGCCAGAGCCTGCGCGGCCACGAAGCATCGTTCCGCTTCGTCGCGGTACTCGGCCGCCATGAACAGCATGCCCGACGCGCGCGTGAGATCTGGCAGCGATACCGGAGTCGGCGCGGTTCGCTCTTCGCTGCCCGGTCGCGAGCATGCGACGGCAGCGGCCAGCACGATGACGGTAGCGCAGCCCTTCAGGGCTGCCCCCCACGGCCGTTGGCAGGCCTAGAGGCCTGCGCTACCGTGACTGGAGTGCCGGAACCAGCCGTGAGCGTGGTGTATCGGTCGATGACGACGCTCGTCCACTCTTCGACGCGGCCGTCGGGCCACTGCACGCGCACGCGCGGAGGCGTCGTCGAATCGCCGAGGCCGACGAGCACGCGCGGGTCGTTCGCCGACGCGTAGCTGCCGTCCGCCCGCGCACGCCGCCAGATCGTCGAGCCATCGCCGCGGAAAACGGTGACGCGGGCGCCAACCAGATCGCGTGCCGGCCGCGCGCTGACCAGCCTCAGGCCGAGCCAGTGGCTGCGCTGGCCGATGGTATTCAGCAGCAGCCTCACGGGTCCGCTCGCGTTGCCGACGATCACATCGATGTCGCCGTCGTTGTCGATGTCGCCAAACGCGGCGCCGCGACTCACTTCCGGCGTCCGAAGGACTTGTCCGGCCGATGCGGTGAGATCCTCGAACCGCCCGTTGCGCAGGTTGTGGAGCAGCAGCTTGCGCTGTTGCAGTGCAAACCCTTCGTCGCGTCCGGAGCCCGCACGGTTCTGCGACACGGCGCCGTTCACCATCAGGAGGTCGAGCCATCCGTCGTTGTCGACGTCGAGCCAGGCGGCGCCAAACCCCGTGAACCGCAGGCTGGCCTGCCGCATGCCC
>QHWK01000724.1 GCA_003223775.1 Acidobacteriota bacterium | reverse complement strand
GGCATCACGCTGCGCATGCGGCCGGGCGTCCTGGGTCCTCGGCGCGACGATCGCGACGTCGAGGAGCAGCGCCGCGGCAGCGGCGGCGATCGTCATTCGCATGTCGACGAATCATGGCACACTGTGCCGGTGCCGTATCCCGTCTCCATCACAATCGAACCGCGGTACCGCAATCGCGATCGGCTGACGGTCGCATTCCGGCTGCTGCTCGCGATCCCGCACATCATCCTGGTCGGGAGCCTGGGCCTCAGCTTCGCCTCGCGCAACGGTCACGGAGACGCGACGTCGATCACCGGCGAGACGGGACTCCTCGGCGGCGTCGCGTGGCTGCTCGCGATCGTCAGCTGGTTCACGATCGTGATCGCGGGCGAGCACCTGAATGTGATCCGGCGCTACACGCGCTTCTATCTCCGCTGGCGCGTCCGGGCGCTCGCCTACATGATGCTGCTCGAGGATCGCTATCCGCCGTTCGGCGACCAGCCGTATCCGGCCGCGCTCGTGCTCGAGGAGCCGTCGGCGCCGCGCGATCGGCTGACGGTCGGCTTCCGCATCATCCTCGCCATCCCGCACTTCATCGTGCTCTTCTTCGTGCTGTTCGCGTGGTGGGTGACGTCGATCGTCTCGTGGATCATCATCCTCGTCACCACCGAATACCCGCAGGGCCTGTACGACTTCGGCGTCGGCGCGTTCGGATGGCTGATCCGCGTCGAGGCCTACGTCCTCCTGCTCGTGGATGAATATCCGCCGTTCTCGCTGGAGTAGAACGAGAGCGAGCGAGCGGGAAAGCAACCACCGAGCGCACAGAGACCACAGAGCTTCTTGGTCTCTAATCACATCGATCATCGGAGCCGGAACGAGAAGAAGAATGCTCTGCGAGCTCTGTGCGCTCTGCGGTTGCTTTTCGTGATCGGTCGCGAACCGTCGCGTACGCACTCACGCCGCGCGACGTCATTTGACGGAAACGCCGGTGGCGATGACGAGGAGATTCGTGCGCGGGCTGCCCGGTGCGCCCGCGAGGAACGGCGTTCCCGGACTGATTGCGTAGATCCGGACGTCGAGGCTGAACGCGAGGTGCGACTTCGCGAACCAGCGCGCGCCGCCGCCGTAGTTGAGCGTCTTCAGATTCTCCGAATCCGCCGGAAATCCCTCCTGTCCCTGCGGCACGACCGCCCAGTTCGACGTCCCGAGGCCGCCGCTCAGGTAACTCCAGCCGTGGCCGTTGCCGAAGTTGAACGAGAGTTGCGGCGCGATCGTCGAGAAGCGCTCCTCGGAGGGACGTAACAGTCGACCAGTCGTCGCCGACGTCGCGTCTGCCTGCGGTGTCTGTCGCGAACGGCCCGCAGCGAACTCCGCGCCGAGGCCGAACGTGATCGCCTTCACGCGGAGGACGTACACGTGCGCGCCCACCTGGATGCCGAGCCCGGTGCCGGGCAACTCGGCAAGATCCATCTCCCGGCTCAGCGCCAGCTGAGGATCGTCGCTCGGAAAACGCGGGACGCTGGCGTGGAGATCGAGAACGAACGGCCCGATTCGAGGCGGCGGCTCCTGCGCGCGGGCGGCGGACGCGGCCAGCACGAGCGCCGGCACGGCGACCGCGGCGACGACGAAGCGCATGCGAGCCGTCATTGTACCGCGTTGCGGAGACGCGCCTGGAGATCGTCGACGACGACGAGCCGCGAGATCTCGCGCGCGCGGCGCGCGGCGGAGGTCGGTGCGGCGCAGTCGGCCGGCGGCGCCGCGACGCGTGTGTGCAGGTCGTAGCAGAGGGGCGCGGCGCCGTGCGCGACGAACAGATGCCGCGCGTCGAGCCAGTCGCCGTAGGGCCGCGGCACCGGGCCTTCGCCAGGCGCGCCGAGCAGATTGCGTCCGACGTAGGGGAGCGGGGCGGCATCGACGCCGAGGAGCGACAGGATCGTCGGCGCGAGGTCGGTCTGGCCCGCGGGGATCGCGCGCGCGCCGGTGAAGCGCTCGTCGCCCGCCGGCGCGCCGCCGACGCGCACGAACAGCGGCACGCGATCGTTCAGCGTCCACGCGACGTCGTCTCCCGCGATGCCGATCGTGCGCGCGAGCGCGGCCTCCCGCGCGAAGCCGGCGTCGTGGTCGCCGAACACGACGAGCACGCTGCGATCGAGCAGCCCGTCGCGCGCGAGCGCGGCGCGGAAGTCCTCGAGCGCCTGATCGAAGAAGCGCATCGTGTGGAGATAGTTGCCGAACGACGATCCCTCGAGCGCGCCGAGCGTCAGCACCTTGTGCGCATCGGGAAACGACGCGAACGGGTGGTGCAGCGACAGCGTGATCATCCACGCGGCGAACGGCTGCCGCAGCCGCTCGAGGCGCGGGATCATCTGCTGGAGGAAGTCGCGATCGTTGAGCCCCCAGCCGATCTGCTCGGTGAGCGTGAAGTCGGGCTCGAACAGGCTCTGCTGAAAACCGTAGGCCGGGTGCATCACGCGCCGATTCCAGAAGCCCGCCTCGAACGGCACGGCCGACAGCGTCGTGTAGCCGCCCTCGGCGAGAACGGCCGGCAGCGCGATGTAGTGATTGCGCGGAAACCGGAACGCCGCCGCGCCGTGATCGAGCGGCAGCAGCGAGGTCAGCGTCGTGAGCTCGGCATCCGACGTGCGTCCTTCGCTCGTCTCGTCGGTGACGTTCGTGAAGCGCATCGCATCCGCCGTCCAGCGGCGCAGGTGCGGCATCACCTCCTGGCCGCCGGCGCGAAAGTCGACCGCGAAATCCTGCAGCGACTCGACCTGCACGACGATCAGGTTGCGCCCGCGCGCCGCGCCGAACGCCGCGCCGCCGGCGCGCAGCGGCGCGCGCGCGCGAAACCACTCGGCGGCGCCGCGCACCTGCGCGTCGGTGGCCGGCCGCCGCAGCCACGACGCGCGCGCGAACGTCCACGCGTCGTACGCGTGG
>QHWK01000585.1 GCA_003223775.1 Acidobacteriota bacterium | reverse complement strand
CTGCGCGATCAGCGTGGACCGGTCGTAGAAGGGCACAATCGTGACGCCGGCAGGAAGGCCGGGCTGGATCTGCGCGATGCGCGCCTTCACGGCATCGATGACGGCTTTCGTGTTCACGCCGGACCGAGCCACGACCACACCGCCAACGGCTTCCTTCGTGCCCTTGACGAGCGACGCCACGCGAAAGGCGTCACCGACGTGAACGTCCGCAATCTGCTCGACGTAGATCGGCACGCCGCTGGAGGCGCCCACGACGATGCGCTTCACGTCGTCAACCGACGCAATCAGCCCAACGCCGCGGACGATGAGCCAGGCGCCGTTCGACTCCAGAACGTTGCCGCCCACGTTGAGATTGCTGTCGCGGACGGCCGCCACGACGGCGCTCAATGGCAAGGTGTATGTGCGAAGGCGATTCGGATCGACGTCGATCTGGTACTGCTGGACGTAGCCACCGACCGAAGCCACTTCCGCCACGCCAGGTACCGCATTGAGCTGGTATCGAATGAACCAGTCCTGGAGGGTACGCAGATCGCGCAGCGAGAGCGTTGGACTCTCGACCGTGTACCAGAACACGTGGCCGACCCCCGTCGCGTCTGGCCCGAGAGTCGGCGTCACACCAGCCGGCAGGGTCTTCGTGATGAGGCTCATGCGCTCGAGGACACGCGCACGAGCGAAATACAGATCGACATTGTCCTCGAAGATCACGTAGGTCATCGAGAACCCGAACGCCGACTGCGATCGGACGACGCGGACGCCGGCCAACCCCTGCAGGTTGACCGTCAGCGGATAGGTGACCTGGTCCTCCACCTCCTGCGGGCTGTGACCAGCCCAATCGGTGAACACGATCACCTGGTTGTCCGACAGGTCTGGAATCGCGTCGATAGGCGTCGCGCCGAGCGCCCACCATCCCCAGGCGCCGAGGCCGAGGTATAGCGCGACGACGATGAAGCGGTTCCGAAGCGAGAGCTCGATGAGTCGATTAATCATGCGCAGACACTCGTCATGCGGCGCGGACACACACACGCGCCACCCGCCAGCCCGGACGTAGGTCCGAGCAGACACACGACGACTGTCTTGGCTAAACGAGGAAGACGGAGAGGAGGAGGTGCTTCGGCGTGGACGAGACAGGCAGCGGGACGAGCGCGCGCCACTCCTGCGACGCGATTGGTCCCGTCGGAACCGTGAACACGGTGACCGGCACCAGCGCAATCACGCCCGACGCGGTGAACGTCGATCCGGCCGCTGCTGAATCGTGTCGTTGAGCCGCGGCGGCACAGCAGCTGTCCGCCTGAGCCTGGCTGACAACCCGCTTTGAGGAGTGTTCGTGGCTATTCGATTTGTGATACGGACAGGTCGTGCCGTCCATGCAGCATGCCATCCGTGCTTCGGGCGTCGCCTGCCAACCGGCGCAGACGGCGACGTTGCCGACGACCAACGCCAGCAACGCGACGACCGCCGAAGCCCGCCGGATGAGGATCACCACCTCCCCTAGGATGCTGGACGGGTTCGACGGTGTCAAATAGAGGCAGATCCCACCCGTTCATGCGACGTGGGAATGAACCAACTGCATCGCGATTCGCCACGACATTCTGTGCGCAAATCTGGCGGTGTTCGGGCCCGTCGACGAGCATCGAACACAGATGCCGGCGAACGGGATTTCCTGCGAAGATTGCTTTTGCGAGAAGAGCTCCGAATGATTGAGCACACTCTCCAGGTGACGTATCGAACCGTTTCCGCGTACCTGCGCCTGTAGCGCACGAGACTGGAGATCCGCACGTGCATCGCGTCGCGTACTGCGAGCTTTTCGTCTCGCCGGCATCCGCGATGTGCTCAGCTACGCGGCCCTGCGGCTGATTGCGCGACCTTCCGAACGGCTGAGCCTCAGGGCCACCCGGTACCACGGACGACCTCTTTCCCATCACGTTGGAACCTGCGATTCCCGTCCCGTTGCCGGTAGAATGGTTGGAGCATGTTTGAGATCAGCCTCAAAATTCCCTCCCTGCGCGTTCGCCGTGAGGGAAAGGATTCCCCGGAAACCATTGCCAACAGCGATGTCCGGTTCATCAAACTCGTCGAGCTCGACCGCGTTCCGAAGTCGGGGGACGTGCTGACGATGACGATCGGCTCGGAGACGTCGTTCCAGTGCGAGGTGGTCAGAAGCGACTGGCATCAGGACAAGAACATGTTCGTCACGGCCTGCCGGTATTCGAAGCGTTCCATTTCAGAAGCTGAATACCACGCCCTGATGGGCGCATCCGACTGGCAGATGAGGGCCCTTTTGTAGACCGGGCACCTGACACGCGTGCTCAGGCGACACAACCGTTAGCGGTATCACGAAGGTGGCGACAATGACGGGAACGATTCGGACGTTACGGGTGGACAAGGGGTTCGGGTTCATCAAGGACGAGGCGGGGAAGGAATATTTCTTCCACCAGAGCGCGGTGTATGGCGAGGGCCTCGACAATCTGCGCGAGGGCGACAGCGTCGAATTCGAAGTCGGTCAAGGACCGAAGGGTCCTCGGGCCGAGAACGTGCGACGCACCTCGACGTAGGCTTGACGCCGAACCTTACAATTCAGTTCGTCTCCGAAGTTCCTCGAGCTCCCGCAACCACCTGAGGACCTCGTTCGAGGTGGGGCCCGTCTGGTCCAAGTATCCTTCGCCTTATAGTCGGCATCCTTGCTCCAACGGCGATGCTGTGCGCATCCGGACGCATGGGTTCCGATGTCGAACAGACTCCACAATGACTGCGGCTGTAACTCGCTGCGACATCGTCCGTGACGCCCTCGGGCCACACGGCATGCAAGGTGCGACAACCCTTCGATTCTCAGTGGCCGATACGTTCTGAACCGCCCGCTCTTCAGCGGCGTCTTGCCACCGGGAGCCGCAACATGCGACGCGTAAGCTACATGGACGGCGTGACAGACGATCTCCGCGATGCTTCGCGCACGCTGCGACGCAGCCCGA
>QHWK01000584.1 GCA_003223775.1 Acidobacteriota bacterium | reverse complement strand
ACCGCCGCGCGGCGCGACGCGCCGAGCGCGATGCGAATTCCGATTTCCCGCGTGCGCGTCGAGGCGACGAACGACGTGACGCCGTAGATGCCGACGACCGCCAGCAGGATGGCGACGGCTGCGAACGCCGCGGCGAGCGTCGCGAGCAGCCGCTCGTTCGCGAGCGCCTGATCGATCTGATCGTCCACGGTTCGCATGCGGCCCATAGGAAGCGCCGGATCGATTGAGCGCACGGCGCCGCGGATCGACGCGAACGCGGCCGTCGCGGTGATGCGCGTACGAATCCAGAATCGCGCGCCGGTGACGGGACCCTGCAAGAACGGAAAGAACACCTGGTCCTCGGTGTCGCGGATGTTCCGGTAGCTGAAGGTCCTGACGACGCCGACGATCTCGATGGCGGGCTTCGCGTCCGGCCCGCTGTCCAGCGAAAGCCTCGACCCGATCGGACTTCGGCCGCCGAAGTAGCGCCGCGCGAGGCTCTCGTTGACGACAGCGGCGTGAAACTGCGACCGTCCCTGGCCGGGCCATGCGAGGCTTGGGTTTTCGTCCGCGTCGCCGAAACCGCGGCCGGCAACGACCTGCACGCCCAGCGTGTCGAAGAAGCCCTGCGTGATCGCGTTGCAATGTACGACGGCGTCGGTCACGAACCGCCGGCCGTCGTCGATCGTCAGCAGCTGGTTCCAGCTGCCGCCGGCCAGCAGCTCGCTCACCGACAGCGAGACGCGGTCCACGTCGGGCAGCCGCTCGATCGCGGCAAAGAGGTCGCGGACCAGCGCCGTCGACTGCGCGGTCGAGTAGCCGCTGCGCGAGCCGTCGACCGACAGCATGATGAGGTTCGTCGTCGCGAAACCGGGCCCTTTCGCGCGGAGGCTGCCGAGCGTGCGCACGAACAAGCCGGCGCCGACCAGCAGCACGAGCGCGAGCGCGATCTGCGCGACGACGAGCGCCTTGCGCACGCCGATGCCGGCGCCGATCGTCGTCGATTCCTCCTTCAACGCGAGCGCCGGATCGACGCGCGCCGCGCGGAACGCCGGGGCGAGGCTGAAGAGCACAGCCGTCGCGCAGGCCGCCGCGAGCGCGAAGAGGAAGACGCGCGGGTTGAGCTCCGCGCTCAGATCGATCGTCGCCGCGCCCTGCGGCAGAAACGACAGCAGCGCGCGGCTGACGGCCGGGGCGACGGCCACGCCGACCAACGCGCCCGCCGCGGCAAGCAGCAGGCTCTGCACGAGCAGCTCCCTGACGATGCGGCCGCGCCGCGCGCCGAGCGCCATGCGCAGCGCCGTCTCGCGCCGCGTGGCGGCGCCGCGCGCGAGTGCGAGGTTCGCCACGTTCAGGCACGCGAGCAGCAGAACGAGCGTCGTTGCCGCGAGCAGGACGAGGAGCGGGCGCTCCAGCCGGCCGCGCAGATCCGATCGCCCGCGCGACGCCGGCAGCACCTCGAGCCATGAATTGAGGTACCGCCGTTCCTGGGTCGGCGTGACGCGCGGCCAGTCCTCGCGCTTCGTGTCGGCTTGCAGCATCCCCTTGAACCACGGCTGCAGCGCGGCCTGCGCCTGCGCCACCGTCATCCCCTGCTTCAAGCGGCCGAACACGTGCAGCCAGCGGCCGCGGCGTTCGAGCAGCCAGTCCCAGTCGGGCGTCGCCTGGCGTTTCATCATCGCCGGGATCCACACCGCCGGGACGTCGCCCCAGTCGATGCCGCGAAATCCGGCGTCGCCGACGCCGACCACCGTCATCGGGTGCGTGTTGATCAGCACGGTGCGCCCGACGATGTCCGAGGGGCTGCCGAGCCGGCTGCGCCAGTAATCCGCCGAGAGGACGACGACGGGATGTGCGTCCGGCTGATCGTCGTCGGAGTCGTCTAGGACCCGGCCGAGGAGCGCGCCGACGCCGAGGACGCGGAAGTACGAGCCGGTGACGATCTCGGCGCTCAGCGACTCCGCGCGATCGCCGAGCGCGACGTTCACCGTGGTCGGCGCGCGCGCGAAGACGCCGTCGAAGACGTCGGTCTGATCGCGCAGATCGCGATAGAACGGGTACGACATCAGGTTGACGCTGCCCCACCCCTTGCCGACGAACGTGCCGCGCCAGTCGAGCAGGACGAGGCGATCGGGCTGGCGCACGGGCAGCAGGCGGAAGAGCGCCTGATCGACGAGCGAGAAGATCGCGGTGTTGGCGCCGATGCCGATGGCGAGCGTCGCGATCACCGCCGCGGCGAACCCCTTGCTGCGCGCCAACGTGCGAAGCGCGTAGCGCAGGTCGCCGTGCAGATCGTCGAGCGCCGCGAGGCCGAGGCTGCGCCGCGCCTCCTCCTTGTAGCGCTCCACCGATCCGAACTCGATCCGCGCGAGCCGCATCGCGTCGGCGGGCGCGAGGCCGCGCTGCCGCGCGAGATCGTCCGCGCGGCGCGCGAGATGGAACGCGAGCTCGTCGGACATGTCGCGCTCGACGGCCGCGCGGCGGAAGACGCCGCGCCCGAGCGATCTGAGACGAGGCCAGAGCGGCATCACGCCTCCTGCGCGCCGAGCGCGGTGTTCATCGCGAGCGCGGCGCGGTGCCAGCGCTCCGTTTCCGCGCGCAGACGGCGCCGGCCCGCGGCGGTGAGGCGGTAGAACTTCGCGCGGCGGTTGTTGTCCGAGGTGCCCCACTCGGCGTCGAGCAGCCCCTGGTGCTCGAGGCGGTAGAGCGCGGGGTAGAGCGCGCCCTGCTCGATCGCGAGCGCGCCGCCGGTGATCTGCTCGATGCGCAGCAGCACGCCGTAGCCGTGGTGTGCGCCGAGCGACACCGCCTTCAGGATGAGGAGGTCGAGCGTACCGGGCAGGAGCTCGGCCTGGGGAGCCATCGATTCTCCTAGACGGCTTAGGAGAATACCGCGCGCACTCCTAAGCTGTCAAGGAGTCGGCGGAACGCGCTACGACGCGCGCTTCAGGGCCTCGACCGGGTCGAGCCGTCCGGCGGCGAGCGCCGGCAGCAGGCACGCCGCGACGCCCGCGGCGAGCATCGCCGCCGCCGCGGCGGCGAGCGTCGCCGGATCGAGGGCGTCCACGCCGGTGAGCAGGCCGCTGATCGCGCGCCCGAGCGCGGCGGCGGCGA
>QHWK01000583.1 GCA_003223775.1 Acidobacteriota bacterium | reverse complement strand
CGAGTTTGACACTCATTTAAACATTATGTATAAGTAGACGTGACGCACGAAGACTACCGACGCGCGCTCGAAGCGGCGACGCGCGAATACGAGGAGCTCGGGGCGAAGCGACGCGAGATCGATCAGCGCCTCGCCGAGCTCGCGCAGACCATCGGCACGCTGTCGAAGCTGCTCGGCCTCACGCCGACCGTGCCGATGGGCCTCACCGACGCGATTCGCCTCGTCGTGCGCGGCGCCGGCGTGCCGATGACGCCCGTCGACGTCCGCGATCGTCTCCAGGCGATCGGGTTCGACGTGTCGAAGTACGCCAACGACCTCGCCGCCGTGCACACGATCCTCAAACGGCTGAACGAGTCCGGCGAGCTGCGGTTCATCCCCCGCGCGCCGGGAAAGCATCAGTACACCTGGAATCGTCCGGCGACGCCCGTCGTGCTGACGCGCGACATCGTCCGGAAGATGTACGAGAACACCGCCGAGCACGACGCGATGCACGCGACCCACGTGGACGATGAGCCGAGGCCGCCGCGCCGCCGGCGCGGCAAGTCTCAGAAGAGGGCAAGACAGGCGTGACGACGCAGGATCTGGATCTCGAACAGCGGCGGCGTTTCTTTGCCGAGGAGATCGAGGCCGTCGTGAAGCTGCGATCGCCTTATCTGGTGGATGCGTTCGCGACCGTGCCGCGCGAGCGCTTCCTGCCCGCCGGCCCGTGGACCGTCCTCGCCGACAGCGACATGGCGTACCAGATGTGCGGCGGTCCGCAGCGATATCGCGCGACGCCGGACGCGAATCCCGCGCGCGTCTACCACAACATCGCCGTGGCGATCGATCCCGCGCGGCACCTGTTCAACGGGCAGCCGGGAACGCTCGGCGTGTGGATGGATCACCTGGGGCTCGCGCCCGGCATGCGCGTGTTGCACGTCGGCGCCGGCCTCGGCTACTACACGGCCGTCATGGCCGAATGCGTCGGCCCGGACGGGCGCGTCGTCGCGTACGAAGTCGACGATGCGCTCGCGCGCGCGGCGCATCGCAATCTCGCCGGTTATCCCCAGGTGGACCTGCGGCACGCCGATGCGTCCGCTCCAGTCGGCGGCCCGTTCGACGCGGTGCTGGTGAACGCCGGCGTGACACATCCGCTCGACACGTGGCTCGACGCGATCGCGCCGGGCGGCCGCCTCATGCTGCCGATCACCGCCGCGATGCCGGCGATGGGTCCGACGCTCGGCAAAGGCGTTGTCGTGCTCGTGACCCACGGCGACGATCGCGCGTTGGCCGCGCGCATCGTCACCGTCGTCGCCGTCTACTCCGCCGAAGGCGTGCGCGATCCGGCGATGAACGACGCGGTGGGCAAGGCGCTCATGGCCGGGCCGGCCCGTTGGCAGAGCGTAAACCGTCTCCGCCGCGACGCGCACGAGGCGGCGCCGTCGTGCTGGCTGCACGGCGGCTCGTGTTGCTTTTCCGCTATGTAAAACTGTCCGGCTCGCAACGTTTCAAAACAGCCGCGCCGTGTCGCTGCGGTGCTACACGGCGGCCGAAACTGTCGGGCACAGGGACAGAAAAAAACCTCGATTTCCGAACTTGCGGCGGCGGATCGCTCAGCTACGGTAAAGCTGTTCCACTCGAGCTGTGGAAACGGCTGTGGCACCGCCCTGGCAGACCGTGGCGGCATGATCCCGTTCGGACGCCGCTGGCTCATCGCTCCGGTTGCCCTCCTGGTGTGCGCCACGTCGGCGCGCGCCGCCGACACGTTGTGCGATCCGTCGACGACCAACTGCCGCACACAGCTCCTCACGCTGATCCAGCAGGAGCAGGTCGGCATCGACGTCGGCTTCTGGTTCATGCAGGACTCGCGCTACATGACCGAGATCGTCAAGCGCTTTCAGGCGGGCGTGCCCGTACGCGTGCTGATCGATCCGCGCGCGAACGCGTCGTACCCCGGCAACGATCAGATGATCGCGGGATTTCAGAGCGCCGGCATTCCGCTGCGCAAGCGGACGGCGAGCGGCATCCTGCACTGGAAGATGATGCTCTTCGCCGGCCAGAACACCGTGGAGTTCGGCTCCGCGAACTACAGCCCGGACGCGTTCGTGCCGGCCGCCGATTACACGAACTACGTCGCCGAGACCGTCTACGTCACCGACGATCCCGCCGTCGTGAACAGCTTCAAGACCAAGTTCGATGATTCGTGGACCGACACGTCGAGCTTCGCGAACTACGCGAACGTCGGCGCGCTGACGCGCACGTACCCGACCTATCCGATCGATTCGAGCCTGAACTTTCCGCCGGCGCAGGACTACGCGGCGCGCGCCATCGGCCGCTACAATGCCGAGACGCTGCAGCTCGACGCGATCATGTTCCGCATCACGGATCAGCGGCACACCAACGCGATCATCAACGCGCACAACCGCGGCGTGCCGGTGCGGTTGATCATCGAGAACGACGAGTATCGCGACCCCAACTACATGTGGGACCCGTGGAACGTCGATCGGCTGTACGCGGCGGGCGTGCCGCTGCGCTGGCGCGGACACGCGGGCGAGAACCACGAGAAGCTCGTGCTCCTCTA
>QHWK01000145.1 GCA_003223775.1 Acidobacteriota bacterium | reverse complement strand
CGCAGGATGCGATCAGCGTGGACGGCGACGAGTTCAAGGTGCTGTCGGTGCGCGATCCGGCGCAGCTGCCGTGGAAGGACCTCGGCGTCGACGTCGTCTTCGAGTCGACCGGCCTCTTCACCGACCGCGACGCGGCGGCGAAGCATCTCACCGCCGGCGCCAAGCGCGTCGTCATCACCGCGCCGGCGAAGAAGCCCGACGTCACCGTCGTGCTCGGCGTCAACGACGACTGCTACGATCCGGCGAAGCACCAGATCATCTCGAACGCGTCGTGCACGACCAACTGCCTCGCGCCGCTCGCGAAGGTGCTGCATCAGGCCTTCGGCATCAAGAAAGGGTGGATGACGACGATCCACTCGTACACGAACGATCAGCAGCTGCTCGATCTGCCGCACAAGGATCTGCGGCGCGCGCGCGCCGCGGCGCTCTCGATGATTCCGACGACGACGGGCGCGGCCGTCGCCGTCGGCGAGGTGCTGCCCGATCTCAAGGGGCGGCTCGACGGCATCTCGATGCGCGTGCCGACGCCGAACGTGTCGATCGTCGATCTCGCCGCCGTGATGAACCGCACGGTCACCGCCGAAGAGGTGAACGCCGCGCTGAAGGCGGCGGCCGACGGCCCGCTCAAGGGCATCCTCGCGTGCTCGTACGACGAGCTCGTGTCGGTGGACTTCAAGGGCAACCCGCACTCGTCGATCGTCGACATGCCCTACACGAAGGTGATGGAAGGCGACTTCCTGAAAGTGCTGTCGTGGTACGACAACGAGTGGGGCTACTCGAACCGCTGCGTCGACCTGCTGCGCACGCTCGTGAAGAAAGGGCTGTGAAGCTCTCGATCCGGGATCTGGATCTCGTTCGGCAGCGCGTCTTCGTCCGCGTCGACTTCAACGTGCCGCTCAAGGGCGGCGTCATCGGCGACGACACGCGCATCCGCGCGTCGCTGCCGACGATTCGCTACGCGCTCGACCAGGGCGGAACCGTTGTCCTCGCGAGCCACCTCGGACGGCCGAAGGGCAAACCAGTCCCCGATATGAGCCTCCGGCCGGTGGCCGACCGCCTCGCGGATCTCCTGGAGCGGCCGGTGCTCTTCGCGACCGACTGCGTCGGCAGCGAGGCGCGCGGCGCGGTGACGGAGGCGCACGGCGCGCGCGACCGAAAGCTCGTGCTGCTCGAGAACCTCCGCTTTCATCCGGAGGAAGAGAAGAACGACGCCGCCTTCGCGCAGCAGCTCGCCGAGCTCGCCGATCGCTACGTGGACGACGCGTTCGGCGCCGCGCACCGCGCGCACGCGTCGGTGGAGGCCGTCACGCATTTCGTGAAGCGGCCCGCGGCGGGGCTGCTGATGGAGCAGGAGCTGCAGTATCTCGGCCACGCGCTGGAGGCGCCCGAGCGGCCGTTCGTCGCGATCCTCGGCGGCGCGAAAGTGTCCGACAAGATCGACGTGATCCAGAACATGCTCGGACGGGTGGACCGACTGCTCGTCGGCGGCGCAATGGCGTACACCTTCTTCAAGGCGCGCGGCATCGACGTCGGACGATCGCTCGTGGAGGACGAGAAGCTCGAGGAGGCGCGGCAGATCGAAGCGTCCGCGGCGAAGAGTCGCGTGCAGTTCGAGCTGCCGGTCGATCACGTCGTCACCGATCGCATCGAGCCGGGGACCATCAACGAGGTGCTGCCGATCGCGTCGAGCGCGATTGGCAACCGGATGGGCGTCGACATCGGGCCGGCGACGATCAAACGCTACGAAGCGGCGATCGCGGACGCGAAGACCGTCGTGTGGAACGGGCCGATGGGCGTGTTCGAGATCGAGGCGTTCGCGGCGGGCACCAGCGCCGTCGCGCGCGCGGTCGCCGCCGTCAAGGGGACGACGATCATCGGCGGCGGCGATTCGATCGCGGCCGTGAAGAAAGCGGGCATCGAAGACCGGATCACGCACATTTCGACCGGCGGCGGCGCGTCGCTCGAATTCCTCGGCGGCCGCACGCTGCCTGGGGTGGCGGCGCTCGAGGAAAAACGATGACGCGCCGCGCGCCAGGCGGGCCTGGCAGGCCTGGCAGGTAATGCCTGACACACCCCAAACGTCTTACCCGCCTGGCCTGCCCGGCCTGCCCGGCCCGCCCGGCCTGCCCTGACCTATGCGCATTCCATTCATCGCCGGCAACTGGAAGATGTTCAAGACGGTGCACGAGGCCGTCGTGTTCGTGAAGGAGCTGCGGAGCGCAGTGAAGGACGTCGCCGACGTCGAGATCGTCGTCGCGCCGCCGTTCACGGCGGTGCACGCGGTGGCCGAAGCGGCGCGCAACTCGAACATCGGCGTCGCGGCGCAGGATCTCTACTGGGAGCGCGAGGGCGCATTCACCGGCGAGGTCTCGGCCGCGATGATCAAGGAGGCGGGCGCCGAGTACGTGATCGTCGGGCACTCCGAGCGGCGGCGGCTGTTCGGCGACACCGACGCGATCGTGAATCGCAAGACGAGCGCGGCGATCGGCGCCGGGCTCACGCCGATCGTCTGCATCGGCGAGACGCTCGAGGAGCGCGAGCGGAACGAGACGCTCGCGATTCTCGATCGGCAGATCAAGGACGGCCTCGACGGCCTCGGCGCGCCGCAGCTCGCCGACATCGTCGTCGCGTACGAGCCGGTGTGGGCGATCGGCACCGGTCGGACGGCGACGGCGGCGCAGGCCGGCGAAGCGCATGCACACATTCGCAAGCGGCTGCGCCAGTGGTTCGGCGCCGACGCCGCGGATCGGTGTCATCTGCTGTACGGCGGGAGCGTGAAGCCGGATAATATCGCCGAGCTCGTCGCCGAAGCGGACGTCGACGGCGCGCTCGTCGGCGGCGCGAGCCTCGACGTCAAGAGCTTCACGGAGATCGTCGTCAGGAGCCGGCGGGCTGCTGTATAATCGGGGTTTCCTGCTCCAACGAAAGCGGCTTATGGCTGTAGCGTATTACCTTCTCACGGCGTTTTATGTGCTGACGTGTTTCGTCCTGCTGCTCGTGATCCTGCTGCAGCAGGGGAAAGGCGACATGGCGGCCGCGTTCGGCGGCGGCAGCAGCCAGTCGGCGTTCGGCGCGCGAGCCGGCGCGACCGTGCTGTCGAAGGCCACCGCGGTCCTCGCGGCGCTCTTCATGGTGGGCGCGATGGCGCTCGCGATCATCGGCCAGCGCGGCCCGGGATCGGTCGTCAGCGGGACCGCGGCGCCGGCCGCGCCCAAGCCGGCGCCGACGACGCCCGCCAAGCCGCCGACGCCGCCGCCGCAGCAGCCGCCCAAGTAGCATCGATTCTCGTCGCGGAAGTGGCGGAACTGGCAGACGCACCAGCTTGAGGGGCTGGCGGTCGCAAGACCGTAGGGGTTCGAATCCCCTCTTCCGCACCAGATCTGAATGGCTCAATCAGAGGCACGTACTGATTGAGCCATTTTTGTTGTACCTGCAAGGCGACTCATTGACGTATATCTGAATTCAGTTATACTCGCCGCGGAGGCCGGTTCGGTGACCGTGAGTCGCGCCAGGACTTCATTCACTCCCGGCACTCCGCTGCCCGATCACTGGTTCCACATCCTCCTCGCGCTCGCCGACGACAGCCGCCATGGCCTCGGCATCATCCAGGAAGTCGCCGCGCAGACCGACGGCCGGGTGCAGGTCTGGCCCGGCATGCTCTACCTCGCGCTCAAGCGGATGAACGAAGAGGGCCTGGTGGTCGGAACCGAGGCCCCGGAGGGCTTCGTCGCCGGCGGCGGACGCCCGCGCTTCTACCGCATTACGCCGGCCGGCCGGCGCGCGTGCACGGCGGAAGCCGATCGACACCTGCGCCTCGTGAACGCCGCCCGCGCGAAGCGCGTCCTCCGCAAGGACGCCTAACGCTCGCCTCATGAGCGCCACACGCCTCCTGTATCGCCTGCTCCTGCTCCTCTGGCCGCCGCGCGTGCGCCGCGCGCACGGGCGCGAGTTGGAAACGCTGTTCCTCGACTGCCTCGACGCGGCCCGCCGCCGTCACGGCGCGCCCGGGTATGCGCGCGCGTGGCTGAGCGGGATGGCGGACGCGCTCATCTCCGCACCGCGCGCCCATCGGCAAGAGTGGCGGACGCCGCCCGCTCATCGGAAAGGACGTCCGTGGGCGGAGCGCGCCTCCGACGTGCTCCGCGACGCGCGCTTTGCGATGCGGAGCTGGACGCGCGAGCGCAGCTTCACGCTGACGGTGCTGGCGACGCTCGTCGTCTGTCTCGGCGGCAACACGGTGATCTTCAGCATCGTGCGATCGGTCCTGCTCAAGCCGCTGCCAATCGCGGACGCCGACCGGATCGTGCTGGTGTCGAACCTGTATCCGAAATTCGGGTTCGGCGCGGCGGGGCCGGGCGTGGGCGCCGCGTCCGTGCCGGACTACTTCGACCGTCGGCGCGACGTCCGCTCGTTCGACGAGGTGATGCTCTATCGGCGCGGCAGCGTCACGCTCGACGCGCCGGGCGGCGCCGACCGCCTCAACGTCCTTCGGGCGACGCCGTCGTTCTACGCGCTGCTCGGCGCGCGCACGTTCGCCGGCCGTACGATCACGGAACAGGACGCCGAGCTGGGCAACGACGCGAAGGTCATGTTGTCGTATGCGTTCTGGCGGCGGCGGTACGGCGGCGACGCGTCGCTGGTCGGCCGCGACATCCGCCTCGACGGCCGGCCGTTTCGCGTCGTCGGCATCCTCGCCGCCGGCTTCGAGTACTTGTGGAAGGACATCGACCTCTGGCTGCCGCTGTCGTTCACGGCGGATCAGCAATCCGACGCCTCGCGCCATAGCAACAACTGGGTGATGATCGCGCGCTTGAAGACGGGTGCGTCGGTCGATTAGGCGCAGCGCGAGATCGACGCGCTCAATGCCCGCAACGAGGAGCGGCTCCCGCAGTTCAGGAATCTGATCCGCGACGGCGGTTATCGGACCATCGTCGTACCGCTCCAGGACGATGTCGTGCGTGACGTCCGCGCGACGCTGTACCTGCTGTGGGCCGGCGCACTCTTCGTGCTGCTGATCGGCGGCGTCAACCTCGCGAACCTGTTCCTCATGCGATCGGCCGCGCGCTGGCGCGAGCTGGCGACGCGCTATGCGCTCGGCGCGAGCGTGGCTCGCGTCGGCCGACAGGTGCTCACCGAGACGACGCTGCTCGCGGTGTGCGGCGGAGCGATGGGCATGGCGGCCGGCTGGTGGGTGCTGCGTCTGGTGGCCGGGCTCGATCTCGACGTGCTGCCGCGCAGCCATGAGATCAGGCTCGACTGGCAGGCCGCCGGGGCGATGCTGACGCTTGCCGCGGCCGTGGGCGTTGCCGCCGGCCTGATTCCGCTGGTACGGCTGTCGAGTGTCAATGTCACTGACGTGCTGCGCGACGCGGGCCGAAGCGGCACGGCGGGAACCACGGCCGGCAGGCTTCGCCGGCTGCTCGCGACCGCGCAGGTCGCGCTCGCTTTCATGCTGCTCATCGGCGCGGCGCTGCTGCTCGCCAGCTTCCGCGCCGTCCTCGCGATCGATCCGGGGTTCGAGCCGGCCGGCGTCGTCACGGCCGCGATTAATCTTCCGTCGAGCGCGTATCGCGACGCGTCGGCGCTCGGACAGGTCGCCGACCGGCTGCTCGAGCGCACGCGCGCCCTTCCCGGCGTCGGCGCCGCCGGGCTGACGACAACCATCCCCCTCGGGGGGAACTACAGCAGCGGCATCATCCTCGCGGCGGGGAGCGAGCCGGGAGGCGGCGAATCGATCGTGGCGCCGCACCTGATCAGCGCGAGCGACGGCTATTTCGAGGCGATGCGCATCCCGCTCCTGCGCGGGCGATACTTCGACCGGCGCGACACCGCCTCGGCGCCGCCAGTGGTCATCGTCGACGAGCGGCTTGCGCGGCGATTCTGGCCTGGCCGCGACGCCGTCGGCCAGCGCCTTCTCAGGCCCGCCAATCCCACCGGCGTGCTCGATCTCCTGACGCGAGGCCCCGACGCGCGCTCCTACACAGTGATTGGCGTGGTCGCGAACGTCCAGGTGACCGGCCTGACGCCGAAGGATCCGCCGGTTGGCGCGTACTATTTTCCGTACGCGCAGCAGCCGGCGCGATCGATCGTGGTCGCCGTCAGAAGCGCGCAGGATCCAGAAGCCATCATCGCGCCGCTGCGATCCACGCTCGCGTCGATCGACCGGGAGCTCCCCTTGTATGACGTGCGCACCATGGAGGAGCGGCTCGATCGCTCGCTGGTCCAGCGACGGATGCCGATGGTCATCGCGACGGCGTTTGGCGCGGTGGCGCTGTTCCTCGCGGCAATCGGAGTGTACGGCGTGCTCGCCGCGCAGGTCACCGAGCGGCGGCGCGAAATCGGCATCCGGATGGCGCTCGGCAGCTCCGCCTCGGACGTCTTCCGTCTCGTCATGCGCGACGGCGCGCGCATGACTCTGCTCGGCATCGTCGCGGGGTTCGCCGGCACAGCCGGCATGGCGCGGTTGATGGCGGGGCTGCTCTACGGCGTCAGACCGACCGATCCGGTGGTCATCGGCGGCGTCGCGCTCCTGCTCGCGGCGGTCGCGCTCGTCGCGACGTGGTTGCCGGCGCGCCGCGCCGCACGTGTGAACCCTGCTGCGGTACTCAACGAATAATCGGTCAGCGCTCCCAGATTCCGGCCGCGCGTGCTTAGTGTCCGTCAACTCTTGGAGGGCGAATTCTGTCTAATGACTCACGTGAGAGACGACGACGCAGGCCCCAGGCCGGCGCTGATCGGAGCGATGGGGCGCGCGCGCGCGGCTCCGGCGGCAGCAGCAACGAATACAGTCGAGAGAGAAGGCGGGACGTATGGATGCAGTCGGACGCGAGGTTCGGCACGCGGCCCGGCGATTGGTACGGAGCCCGGCGTTCACGCTCGCCTCCCTGTTGACCTTGGCGCTGGCCGTTGGCGCAAACGCTGCGATGTTCACCGTGGTGTATCGAGTCGTCGTCAACCCGCTCCCCTACCCGGACTCGGATCGGCTGATCGCGCTCGACTTCGGCCTTCCCACGCGAAACATCAACTCCGGCGTCAAGTACATGAGCTGGCAGCTCTATTACCAGCTCGCCGATCGCGCGCGCACGCTCGAGAGGGTGGCGGTTTACAACCTCTCCGGCGTCACGCTCACGGGTAAGGAAGGCAACCCCGAACGGATTCAGATATCCCGCGCGACGCCGTCGCTTGCGTCCGCGCTCCGCGTTCAGCCAGCCCTGGGCCGTTGGTTTACCGAGCAGGAAAGCGTGCCGGGCAGCCCGCCGCCTGTCGTGCTCTCGCATGGGCTCTGGATCCGCCGTTACGGACGTGATCCCGCCATCGTCGGCCGATCGCTCACCATCGACGGACTGCCCACGACCGTCGTCGGCGTGATGCCCGCCTCATTTACATTTCCCGACGCTCGCACGGATGCCTGGATCGCCGCCCAGTCCACGAGGGCGACGGCATCCAGTCTGTTTACGTTCATGGGCGTCGCGCGGTTGCGCGATGGCACGACGCTCGCGAGCGCTCGCGCCGAGATGACCCGGCTCATGACGGATCTTTCGCGCGTGTCTCCCAATCATCGCGGGTGGATCGCCACCGCGCTGCCGCTGCAGGACGCCGTCGTCGGCCAAATTGCTCGCACGCTGTGGATCCTGCTGGCAGCGGTCGGGCTCGTGTTGCTCGTGGCGTGCGCGAACGTCGCGAACCTCTTTCTCGTACGCTCCGATGCACGGCGGCGTGAGGTGGCCGTGCGCCAGGCACTTGGGGCCGGCCGCCGCGCGCTCGCCGGCTACTTTCTCGCCGAGAGCGTGCTGCTCTCTATCGCCGGAAGTGTGATCGGGCTCGGCCTGTCCTGGGGCGCCGTGCGACTCCTCGTCGCCTTCGCGCCCGTCAACCTTCCCCGGCTGGAAGAAGTGCGTCTGGATGCGTCCGTGCTTGCGTTCACGCTGGCGTTGAGCCTGCTGGCCGCCATAGCGTTCGGCGCGATCCCCTGGCTGCGTCTCGCGCCGCTCCCGGCGTCACTTCACGAGAGTGGTCGCAGCAACACCGCAAGCCGCGGCCGCTACCGCGCACGTCATCTGTTGATGGGCGGACAGGTGGCCCTCGCACTCGTGCTCGTCGTCTTCTCCGGTCTGATGCTCCGCAGCTTTCAGAAGCTTCGCACCGTGGATCCAGGCTTCGACGCCAGATCGGCGCTCACCTTCGGCATCGTGCTGCCCGATCGCGAATACGCGAGCCGCCGCTCGGCAGTTGCCACGCACCGCGCGATCCTGGATCGCCTGAGCGCGATACCGGGCGTCACCGCTGCGTCCGCGTCAAGCTGCCTGCCTCTTTCGACCTTTTGTTTTGAGCACATGGTGGTGCCGGAAGGAGTCGTCGACGACGGCATGCTTCGGCCAAGGGCCTTGTTCTACGCTGTCGCCGGCGGCTACTTCGAGGCGACGGGCATCCGATTGCTCCGCGGCCGGTTCATCGACCGCGGGGACGTGGAGCGTGGCGAACCGGTCGCTGTCGTGAACACGGCGCTGGCCGACGCGCTCTTCCCGAATCAGGATCCACTCGGCAAGCGTTTCAGATCTTCGACCCCACCGACGTCATCACCGAACGCCCCGCCGTGGCTGGAGATTGTCGGTGTCGTCTCGAACACGCCTGTCGCGTCGCTCGCGGAGCGGACGCCGGTAGCCCAACTCTACATGCCGATGTCCATCGCCGGCGGTCCAGACATCCCCGCCGAGACAATGCTTGGACCGAGCGTCTCCAAGATGAGCTATACCGTGCGCGCTGCGACGCCGCCCTCCAACCTCGCAGCCGCGGTGCGTACCGCGGTCGGCGAGATCGATTCGAACCTGGCTGTGTCCGACGTGCGGTCGCTGGAAGACATCCTCGATCGCGCCGCCGCGCAGATGGCGTTCACAATGATTCTCATCATGATCGCCGCGAGCCTCGCGCTGATGCTCGGCGTGATCGGCATCTACGGCGTCATGTCCTACGTCGTGAGTCAGCGGACGGGCGAGATCGGCGTGCGCCTGGCCCTCGGCGCAGATCCTGGCCAAGTCGCGGGCATGATCGTCAGGCAAGGGGGACTCGTCGCGATCGCTGGCATCATCGTCGGCCTCGGCCTCGCATACGCGGGCAGCCGACTCATCGCGTCGCTGCTCTACGGCGTCAGCGCTCGTGACCCGGTTGTGTTTGCGGCGACAACGGTCCTGTTGTTGACGGTCGCGCTGGTGGCATGTTGGCTCCCTGCGCGCCGTGGCGCTCGCCTCAGTCCTCTGGAGGCTTTACGGACCGAGTAAGAGATCGTGACCTGAGCCCGAGTCACGTGTGAATGCGCGATCGCTTCAAGCTGGCGCCGCCAAGCAATGGCAGAACGAACAGATTGCCGAGGATATCGATAATCGTGCCAAACACGACGACCAACCCGAAGCGTTGTGTCGGTGGAAAGTCCGAGAGCACGAAGATCGCGAAACCGGCGGCGATAATCACATCGGAGTACACGATCCCGCGCCACTGCTCTTCACGGCCCGCGATCCATGCGCTCCAACCTTCTTTGCCGTCACGTTCTGCGCGCCGCACCCCGAACATCAGGTGCACCATTGAATCGATGGCCATGCCGATGCAGATATTCGTCGCCGGCGCCGAGATGATATCGACCGGCACGCGCAGGAGCCCCACTCCGCCGAGCATGCACAAGGGCACGAGTGACAGGCTGACGATCATCGCCGCGGCCCCGCGAATCGATCGTGCGACGATGACGGCGATGATCGTGAAGAGCAGCATCAGCCACAGTAGTCCAGTGGTCACGCTCGATGCGACGAGCGCGGCCAGGTCTCCTTCCAGGCGGTAAATCCCGCCGGCGAGCACCGTTTTGAATCCGCTTCGCCGAACGACCGCGCGCAGATTGTCGACCACCTCGGCGCGCGGCCTCGTGCGATCGCGTTCGACCATCCGGAGATAGAACGCAGCCTGCATTCGGTCCGGCGTGATGAAGGTTCGCGCCACGCGGCCGTACTTTGGTTCGTCGAGCGTCTTCAAGATGTGTTCGGTGGAAACCAGGAACGATAGAGGGCGCCGCCGTCCTTCAGCCACCAGTAACGGCAGCGAGACGACAGTGCCGACGCCTTTGTGCTCCTCGAGCGCGGTTTGCAGCGTCCACAGGTCTTTGTACGCGTCTTTGTGGTTCAGCGGCCGGCCGTCGGCTTCGGCGACCACCAACGTCAGCGGATTCGAACCGCCGTTGCGATCGACGTACTCGAGGCCCTCGCGCAGCGGCCGATGCGGCTTGAAGTACTCCAGCAAGCTCGGATCGGTGTCGAG
>QHWK01000582.1 GCA_003223775.1 Acidobacteriota bacterium | reverse complement strand
CGCGAGCGACACCGGCGATTCCATTCGTGGCCCCGCCGCGCACCAGGCGCTCGTCGGCCTTCGGTCGACGATGGGCCTGGTGAGCCGCGCGGGCGTCGTGCCGCTCAACCTCGCGTCCGACATCGCCGGCGCCGTCACGCGCACCGTCGCGGACACGGCTGCCGTGCTGCAGGTGATCGCCGGCTCCGATCCCGCCGATCCGGCGACGGCCGCCGCGCGCGATCACGCCGCGAACTATCTCGCGTCGCTGCGCGCCGACGGCCTGAAGGGCGCGCGCCTCGGCGTGCTGCACCAGGCCTACGACACGCCGACGCTCGACGCCGGCGTCGACGCCCTGTTCAAGGGCTCGCTCGGCGAGCTGCGCAATCTCGGCGCGGAGGTGATCGATCCGGTGGAGGTCGCCGGGCTCGACGCGATGCGCCGCGCGCAGACCGGCAGCTGCAATCAGTTCAAGCACGATCTCAATCGCTATCTCGCGGCGCTCGGCGACAAGGCGCCGATGCACTCGCTCGAGGAGATTGTGAAGTCGCGCCGCTTCCACCCGTCGATTCAGGTGCGGCTCGAGAGCGGCCAGGCGGCCGACGACGTGCCCGGCGTCTCGCCCGGCTGCAGGAGCCGCGACGAGTTTCGCGAGAAGCTGCGCGCCGGCGTGATGGCGCTGATGGATGCGATGCAGCTCGACGCGCTCGTCTACCCGACGTGGAGCAACCCGCCGCGCCTCATCGGCGATCTCAACACGCCCGGCGGCGACAACAATCAGCTGTTCGCGCCGAGCACCGGGTTTCCCGCGATCACCGTGCCGATGGGCTACACCGTGGACGATCGGCTCCCCGCCGGCCTGCAGTTCTTCGGCCGCGCATGGAGCGAACCGCGCCTCCTCGAGCTCGCCTATTCGTACGAGCAGGCGACGCACCACCGGCGCGCGCCCACGCTACGCTAAACTGAGGCGACAGCCAGTTGTGTAGGGCGAGGCTTTCAGCCTCGCCAGGCGACCCTGAAAGGGTCGTCCTCCGTCAACGCGCATCGTGAACATCACTGCGTGAAAAAAATCCTGATCGCCAACCGCGGCGAGATCGCCGTGCGCGTCATCCGCGCGTGCCGCGAGCTCGGCATTTCGCCCGTCGCGATCTACTCCGAGTGCGATCGCACGGCGCTGCACGTGCGGCTCGCCGACGAAGTCTACGCCGTTGGCCCGAGCGCGCCGCGGGAAAGCTACCTGCGCATCGATCGCGTGATCGACGCCGTGCGCCGCTCGCGCGCCGACGCGGTGCATCCCGGCTACGGCTTCCTCGCGGAGAACGCGGAGTTCGCGGCGGCGGTCCGCGACGCGGGCGCGGCGTTCATCGGTCCGTCGCCCGGCGCGATCGCGGCGATGGGCAGCAAGACGGCCGCGCGCGCGGCGGCTGCGCGCGCCGGAGTTCCCGTGGTGCCGGGCACGGCCGATCCGCTGCCGGCCGACATGGCCGACGCCGAGATCGCCGCGATCTCGGCGCGCGTCGGCTACCCCCTGCTCGTCAAGGCCGTCGCGGGCGGCGGCGGCAAGGGCATGCGGACGGTGACCGATCCGGCAGATCTCGCCGGCGCGATCCGGTCGGCGCGGTCGGAGGCGGGCACGGCTTTCGGCGACGCCGCCGTCTACATCGAGCGGCGGCTGACGCGCCCGCGCCACATCGAGGTGCAGCTGCTCGGCGACGAGCACGGCACCGTGCTGCCGTTCGTCGAGCGCGAGTGCTCGATCCAGCGGCGGCACCAGAAAGTCGTCGAGGAGACGCCGTCGGTCGCGGTTTCGCCGGAGCTGCGCCGCGCGATCACGTCCGCGGCGGCAGAGGTGGCGCGCGCGGTCGGCTACACCAACGCCGGCACCATCGAGTTCCTCCTCGACGAGAGCGGCGCGTTCTATTTCCTCGAGATGAACACTCGGCTGCAGGTCGAGCACCCGATCACGGAGATGGTCACCGGGCTCGATCTCGTGCGCTGGCAGATCCGCATCGCGCGCGGCGAGCGGCTCGACGTCGATCCCGAGCGCCTGCTCGCGCCGAGCGGCCACGCGATCGAGTGCCGCATCTACGCCGAGGATCCCGACAACAATTTCCTGCCGTCCCCGGGGCGGATCCAGCACCTGCGCGTGCCGGCCGGGCCGGGGATTCGCGACGACAGCGGCGCCACCGCCGGCCTCGAGGTGCCGATCTTCTACGACCCGATGATCTCGAAGCTCGTCGCGTGGGCCGAGGATCGCCCGCTCGCGATCGCGCGCATGCGCCGCGCGCTCCGCGAATACATCGTCGCCGGCATCAAGACGACGGTGCCGTTCTTCGAGTGGCTGCTCGCGCAGCCGGCGTTCGCGGACGGCGCGTTCCACACGACGTATCTCGACGAGCTGCTGCGATCGCGCAACGGCCGGCCGTTTGTCGAGCCGACGCCGCAGCTCGAGGAGATGGCGGCCGTCGCCGCCGCGATCGAGACGGCGCTGTCGGCGTCTGCAGTCGGCGGCGGCGCGACGCCGCTTCCTCCGCCGAACGGCCGGAACGGATCCTCCGGCGGCTGGCGCGCGCAGGCCCGCGTCGAGGGCGTGCGCGGTCTGTGATGCAGTACGAGGTCGAAATCGGCGGCAGACGGCGCCAGGTCGCGGTGACCCGGGTGGGCGACCGTTTTGCAGTCACCGTCGACGGCACGACGAAACAGGTGGATGTCGCGCGCATAGACGCGCACACGCTGTCGCTGATTGTGGACGGCGTGTGGCCCGCCGACGTCACCATTGCGCCCGCGTCGCAGGCCGGCGACCTCACGATTACCGTCGGCGGCGTCCCGATTCCGGCGACGGTGAACGGCCGGCGGCGCTGGGGCCGACAAGACGACGCGGCCGCCGGCACCGGTCCCGAGCGCGTGGCGGCGCCGATGCCGGGCAAAGTGGTGCGCGTGCTCGTGAACGCGGGCGACGCGGTGCGCGCGCGGCAGCCGGTCGTCGTCGTCGAAGCGATGAAGATGGAGAACGAGCTGCGCGCAGGCCGCGACGGCGCCGTCGCCGAGGTCCACGTCCGCGAGGGGATGTCGGTCGAAGCGGGCGCGCTGCTCGTCGTCATTCAGTGAAGAT
>QHWK01000581.1 GCA_003223775.1 Acidobacteriota bacterium | reverse complement strand
GGCCAGCGCGTCGATCATCTCCTGACGCCGCGGGACCGCCACCGGCGCGATCGCGCGAAATGCCGCCGAATCGGCCTCGGTCCACGGCGTCATGACACGGAGCCGCGGACCAGTCGCCGTCCGACGATCGTCCATCCGCCTTCGAGCACGAGGCGAATCGCGTCGGGGTAGAGGCGATGCTCTTCGGCGAGCACGCGCGCCGACAACGTCTCGACCGTGTCGTCGGCATGAACCGGGACGGCGGCCTGCAGGACGATCGGTCCGCCGTCGAGTTCAGAGGTGACCAGGTGCACGGTGGCGCCCGACACGCGGACGCCGTGATCGAGCGCCTGCCGCTGCGCGTCGAGGCCCGGAAAGGCCGGGAGGAGCGACGGATGGATGTTGAGAATGCGCAGCGGGAAGGCGTCGAGGAGCGGCTGGCCGACGAGGCGCATGAAGCCGGCGAGGCAGACGAGCGTCACGCCGCGCGCGCAGAGCGCGTCGGCGAGCGCGCGATCGTAGGCGTGGCGATCCGGATAGTCGCGCGGACTGAGCGAGAGCGCCTCGATCCCAGCGTCGCGCGCGCGCTGCAGCCCCTGCGCATCGGCGCGGCTCGAGATCACCACAGCGATCGTCGCGTCGAGCGTGCCGGCGGAAACGGCGTCGATGATCGCCTGCAGATTGCTGCCGCGGCCGGAGATGAGAATCCCGAGCCGCGCGGAAAAGGGGTCGTACCCCTTTTTTTCTGGCACTGTCATTGCGAGCGAACGGCCGACTTCCACAGCGCGCTATGGCCAGACGTCATCGAATCGCTCCCGGTGGATTCGTCTATCACGTGATGAATCGCGCGGCAGGACGGCTCGTTTTGTTCGAACCGTCGTCCGACTATACCGCCTTCGAACGACTGATGTCGCGCGCGCAGCGGCGCATCGACATGCGAATTCTTGCGTACTGCCTCATGCCGAACCATTGGCATTTACTGCTATGGCCGGAGCGCGATCGCGCGCTCAGTCGCTTCATGCACTGGCTCGAGACGATCCACACATCGCACTGGAAGCTCGAACGCGAGCGCACCGGCCGCGGCGCCGTGTATCAGAGTCGATTCAAATCAATTCCTGTGCAAACTGACGATCATCTGCTGACCGTCTGGCGGTACGTCGAACGAAATCCGCTTCGAGCGAACCTGGTGGCATCAGCCGATCTCTGGCGCTGGTCGAGTCTGGCGAAGAATCGCGACCCGTATGGGCCGACGTTGGCGATATCCCCATTCGCGCTGCCGCCGGATTGGCGCGCATACGTCAATCGGCCGCAAACCGACGCTGAACTCGAGGCGGTTCGGAGCGCCATCCGCACCGGCGAGCCGTTCGGCGATGTCGATTGGCGCGCGACGACCAGGGCGACCATCGGTTGGCGACGACGCGGACGGCCAAAAAAAGGGGTACGACCCCTTTTCCCGGACGAAAAAGGGGTACGACCCCTTTTTCAGACGTAGCGAACGCCGCGATCGCCGGAGACGACGAAGCCGAGGCGGAAGGCGTTCGGCTCGCCGGCCATCGCGGCCATGTTGATCGCGCGGGGCGCGTCGCGCGGGGCGCACACGATCACGAGGCCCACGCCCATGTTGAACGCGCGGAACATCTCGTCGCGCGCGATCGATCCGCGCGCCTGCAGCAGGCGGAAGATCGGCGGCACCGACCAGGACTGCAGATCGACGTCGGCCGCGCACCCTTCCGGCAGGATCCGCGGGAGATTCTCCGTGATGCCGCCGCCGGTGATATGCGCCAGCCCTTTCACCACGCGGCGTTCGATCAACGGCCGCACGACGTGCAAGTACGATCGATGCGGTGCCAGCAGCGCCTCGCCGACCGTCGTCCCGAGCTCCGGCACGAACGTGTCCGCCTTCCAACCGGCCGCCTCGAAAAAGACCCGCCGCGCCAGCGAGTAGCCGTTCGTGTGGAGGCCGGCCGACGGCAGCGCCAGCATTACGTCGCCCGGAACAATCGGCCGGCCGTCGATCACATTCGCGCGCTCGACGACGCCGACGATGAAGCCGGCGATGTCGTATTCACCGTCGGCGTAGAAGCCGGGCATCTCCGCCGTCTCCCCGCCGACGAGCGCGCAGCCGTTCTCGCGGCACCCCCGCGCGACGCCGGCGATCACCTGCTCGGCAACCTCCGGCGCGAGCCGGCCCGTGGCGAGGTAGTCGAGAAAGAACAGCGGCTCGGCGCCCTGCACGAGGATGTCGTTCACGCAGTGGTTGACGAGATCGGCCCCGACTGTATCGTGGCGTCCGGTCATGAACGCGACTTTGAGCTTGGTGCCGACGCCGTCGGCGCTCGACACAAGCACCGGCTCGTCGTACCGCTCGCGATCGAACTTGAACAGCGCGCCGAACGATCCGACGTCGGAGAGAACGCCCGGCGTAAACGTCGATCGCGCGAGCGACCGTATGCGGCGAACGGTTTCGTTCCCCGCGTCGATGTCGACGTCTTCGAGCATGTCGAATCCTTCGGCGATCAGCGTGAGCGCGCCGTCGCGGTCCGGCAGCTTCTCGAGCAGCGCCATCGTGAGCGGCGTGTTGCGCAGCGCGATCGTTGCCATCGCGAGCGTGATCGGCGCGCGCGTCGGATCCTTCGACGGTACGCCGACGCCGACGAGCGCCTGCGCGGCTTCCTCGCGCCCGGCGACCGCGAGCGCCGCGAGGCCGGCCGCGGCGCCGCGCAGCAGCTCCTGGAAGCCTTCGTTCTTGTCGGCGAACTTCAGCACGTCGACGAGATAGCCGACGTGCGATTCGCAATTGACGCCGAGCAGGCAGATCGCCGCCGCAATCGACGGCTGCGTCGGCCGCGGGGCCGTGCGCTGGAGCGCCGCGAGCGTCTCGAGCGCGCGCTTGTCGCCGATCTTTCCGAGCGCCATCGCCGCATCGTCCTGCAGCGGCCCTTCGAGCTTCGCGACGGCCGTGACTGCGTCGAACGCGTACTGCGCCTTGTAGTCGCCGAGCGCCTCGATGACGGCGCTGCGGAAGAAATCCTCCCCGCGCGAGACCTGCGGCACGAGCGCCTGCCGCACGCGCGCGTCGCCGCCGAGCGCCGCGAGCGCGCGGACGAGCGCGGGCCGCACGAACTCGCCCTGCTCCTTGTCGAGCGCGGTGAGGAACGGCGGAATCATCGCCGGATCGGGGTTGTGCTCGAAGAAACTGAAGGCCACGGATCGAAGGCGATCGTTCGGGCTCGCGAGCGATTCGCGCATCGCGTCCTTCGTGCGCGGATCGTTGAAGCCGGTCAGCAGGACGAGCGAGCGATAGCGGACGTAGCCGTCGGGCTGATCGGCGACAGCGGTCAGGAGCGCGGGAACGGCCTGCGTGTTCGCGGTGCGCCGCACGATCCGCGACGCGTTCGTGCGCGTCGTGTAATCGAGGTCGCCGAGCTTCGCGATCGCCGCCTGCAACTGCGCCGCCGTCACCGTCTGCGGGGCCGATGGCTCCTGATTGGCCACGACGCTGACGGCGGCGACGACGGCGGCGGCGACAAGGACACAGAGGGTGACCTCTGTTCTTTTCCTTTGTGTCCTTGTCATGTCTCGGTTACGACGCTCTCGTGTTTTTCCACACGATCCAGCTTCAGAGCGAGCTGGAGGTACCGCGCCTCATCGCGCGGGAACGGCACGGGATAGACGCCGGTGTAGCACGAACTGCAGTACGAGTTTCGCTCGCTCTGCACGGCGCTCAGGAGGCCTTCGAGGCTCAGATACTGCACGCTGTCGGCTTCGAGATAGTCGCGAATCTCCTCGAGGGTATGCGTGGCCGCGATGAGCTCGGCGCGCCGCGGCGTGTCGACGCCGTAGAAGCACGGCGAGATCGTCGGCGGACAGCTGATCCGGACATGGACCTCCTTCGCGCCGGCCGCGCGCACCATCCGCACGATCTTCCGACTCGTCGTCCCGCGCACGATCGAGTCGTCGACGAGTACGACGCGTTTGCCCTCGAGGATGCTGCGCACCGGATTGAGCTTCACCTTCACGCCGAAGTGGCGGATCGACTGCTGCGGCTGGATGAAGGTGCGGCCGACGTAATGGTTGCGAATCAGCCCCATGCGCAGCGGAATGCCCGCCTGCTCGGCGAACCCCATCGCGGCGCAGACGCCCGAATCCGGCACCGGCACGACGACGTCGGCATCCACCGGCTGCTCGCGCGCGAGGACGCGCCCGAGCTCGGTGCGCACCTCGTTGACGCTGCGGCCGAACACGTAGCTGTCGGGGCGCGCGAAGTACACGTGCTCGAAAATGCAGTGCGCGAGCGGCGCCGGCGCAAACGGCCGGATCGACCTGACGCCCGCGGCGCTCACGACGAGCACCTCGCCGGGCTCGACGTCGCGCATGTAGGTCGCGCCAATCAGATCCATCGCGCACGTCTCCGACGCGACGACGTACGCATCGTCGAGGCGGCCGAGCGCCAGCGGCCGGAACCCGTGGGGATCGCGGACGGCAATCAGCCGGTCGCGCGTCAGGATCACGAGGGAGAAGGCGCCCTGGACCTGCGAGACCGACTCGACGATGGCGTCCTCGGCCATCACTTTCTTCGACCGCGCGTAGAGATGCGCGATCACTTCCGTGTCGCTGCTCGATTGGAAGATCGATCCCTGCTGAACGAGCTCGTCGCGCAGCTCGCGCGCGTTCACGAGGTTGCCGTTGTGCCCGATCGCCATCTGCCCGTGCGCGCAGTCGATCATGATCGGCTGCGCATTCGCGAGCTTGCTCTCGCCCGCCGTCGAATAGCGGACGTGGCCGATCGCGATCGATCCCGGCAGCTGCGCCAGCCGGCCGCCGTCGAAGACGTCGGCGACGTATCCCATCTCGCGCGCGCTGCGCACCTGATCGCCGTCGGACGCCGCGATGCCGGCGCTCTCCTGGCCGCGGTGCTGAAGCGCGTACAGACCGAGATAGGTCATGTTGGCCGCTTCGGGATGGCCGAAGATGCCGAAGACGCCGCACTCGTCCTTGAATTTGTCGAGCATGGATGTCAGGCCACTCGTCGCACGAAGTGCCGATCGATTGCGGTGGACCACGCCAGCTCCGCCTCGCCAATCGCCAGATCGATCGCCGCCGCGCCGCCGACCGAGATGCGCAGCCGATTGCCGCCCGTGTTGCCGGCGACGCGCGCCTGCACGCGCGCGGCAGTCGCGCGCTCGAGCACCGCCGTCAGCTGATCGGGCTCGACGGAGATGAGCACGCGCGTCGCCGATTCGCCGAACAGCGCCGCCGCGGTGTTGATCCGCGCATCGCGCGCGGCCTGTACCGCGTCGAGCGAAAGCTCGGCGCCCATGCCGTTCGTCTCGAAGCAGCACTCGGCGACGGCTACGGCGATGCCGCCGTCGGAACAGTCATGCGCGGACCTGATCAGGCGCTCGTCGGCGAGCGCGACGAGCAGCGATTGCAGCGCGCGCTCCGCGTCGAGATCGAGCGCCGGCGGCGCACCGCGGACGGCGCCGTGCACGACCTTCAAGTACTCGCTGCCGCCGATCTCACCCGCCGCTTCGGGGCCGAGGAGCACGATGACGTCGCCCGTCTCCTTGAACCGGCCGCTGACGACGCGATCCGCGTGCTC
>QHWK01000580.1 GCA_003223775.1 Acidobacteriota bacterium | reverse complement strand
ATCACGGTCGGCAAGAATCTCGGCCTGCACGTGTCGTGGTTCGTCTACCGCCAGCCCGCGGGCGCGAAGGTCGTCTTCGATCCGCCGCAGGTGAAGCCGTGGGAGGACACGCGTGCCGGCGCCAACTCCCCGTGGGCGCCGCAGTGGGTGGCGCCGCCGATTCCCGCCGACGGCCGTCAGCCGGTCACCGTGAGCTTCAGCGAGCCCGGCACCTACATCCTGCGCTGCCGCGCCGACGACGGCGCGCTCGTGGCCGACGAGGAAGTCACGATCGTCGTGACCCGCTGAGCGCGTGTCTTCGCGGCCTTTGCCGTCTTTGCGGCCTTTGCGTTCCCCGAAAGCGATGTTTCGCGTCCTGTAAGCCGCCGGGCTCGGCGTGCGCCCTGCACGCCGAGCGGCCTTTGGCATAGAATCGGCACCGATGTTTTTCCTGAGATAAAGGAGTCGAGTGAACATGCGTCGTGTGACGACTGCTTTGGCTATCATCCCGGCCTTCACGTTCGCCCTCCTGCTTGCGTCCGCCTCGGCGGCACAGAATCCCGGTGGCAGCGACGCGGGCAAGAAGCTCAAGAACCCGGTGGCGTCGTCGCCCGAGTCGATCAAGGCGGGGCAGGCGGTCTTTCAGAAGAACTGCCGCTTCTGCCACGGCGCCGACGCGCACGGCGACGGACCGATGGCGCCCGAAGGGACGCATCCGTCGAACCTGACCGACGACAAGTGGGATCGCGGCTCGACCGACGGCGAGATCTTCATGGTGATCCGCGACGGCGCGGGCCCGAAGTTCGACATGAAGGGCTTCAAGAGCAAGATGTCGGAAACCGACATCTGGAACGTCGTCAACTACCTCAAGAGCCTCCAGGGCAAGTAATGCGCGCTCGGGCGAGGGCGGGCCGCGCGGCCTGCACTACATCTGGCAGGCGTAGTGCGGACGCATAGGGCCGCGCTTGCGGCGCTGGCGCTCGCCGTCGCGGCGGGCGCGTGCGGCGCCTCGTCGCCGCAGCCGTCGTCGGTGTTCACGACCGCGCACCGCAGCGTCGGCGATGCGGCGCGCGAGTTCTTCAACATCCGCTCGACGCCGCGGCAGCCGATTCCCTTCCCGCACAAAACGCACATCGCGAAGAAGGCGGTGTGCACCGACTGCCATGAGAGCGTCGAGAAGGGACCGATCGCCGGCATCCCGAGCGTGAAGACCTGCATGATTTGCCACGATCAGATTGCCACCGACCGGCCGCTGATCAAGGAAGTGGCGAGCTACGCGGCCAAAGGCGTCGACATCCCGTGGCAGCGCGTGTACGGATTCACGCACGAAGCGCACGTGCGCTTCCAGCACGCGCCGCACGTGCGCGCGAACGTCGACTGCGCGTCGTGCCACGGCGATCTCGCGAACCAGACCGTCGCCGAGCGCGTGGTCGATCACAACATGGGGTTCTGCGTGAACTGCCACAGGCAGAAGGGCGCGTCGAACGATTGCCTGACATGCCATTACTGAATCGAGTTGGTCGGGCGGGTCAGGCAGGCCAGGCGGGCCGGGCGGGTAAAGGCGCGCCCTCTGTGTCCTCTGTGCCCCGCCCGACCTGCCAGGCCCGCCCGACCTGCCCGGCCCGCCCGACCTGCCCGGCCTGACATGGACCGCCGCGATTTCATCAAGCTGACGGCGATCACGGGCACGAGCGCGACGCTCGCGAGCTGCGGGAATCCCGAGCATCAGCTGATCCGCTTCGTCCCCGACGAAGATCTCGTGCCCGGCGTCGCCGAGTTCAAACCGAGCGTCTGCCCGGCCTGCGCCGCCGGCTGCTCGGTGAACGTGCGCGTGATGGACGCCGACGTCGAGACGGTGCGCAACGGCCAGGCCGGCGTCGTCGCGATGAGCGTTGCGAAGAAGCTCGAGGGCAACCCGAAGGATCCGATCAGCCAGGGCGGACTCTGCGCTCGCGGGCAGGCGTCGATCCAGATCACGTACCATCCCGATCGTCTGACGCAGCCGATGAAGCGGAGCGGCCCGCGCGGCAGCGGGCTCTTCACGCCCGTGAGCTGGGACGAAGCGATCGGCGAGCTTGCCAGCCGTCTCGATGCGCTTGCCGCCGCCGGCGATCAGAAGTCGCTCGCGTACATCACGCGGCCGCGCCGCAGCCGACGTCTGGCGCTCGTGGCGGAATTCCTCGGCCGGTTCGGCGCGCCGCCGCCGATCGAGTTCGAGGCGATGGGTGACGAGATCGTGCGCCGCGCGAACGCGATCAGCTTCGGGCATCATCAGCTGCCGACGATCGATCTCGCGCGATCGCGCTTCGTCATGTCCTTCGGAGCGGATTTCCTCGGGACGTGGAACTCGCCCGTGGCGCAGAGCGTGGCCTACGGCCTGATGCGGCAGGGCCATCCCCAGCAGCGCGGCAAGCTCGTGCAGGTCGAGCCGCGCATGTCGCTGACTGGCGCGAACGCCGACGAATGGGTGCCGGCGAAGCCGGGCACCGAAGGCATCGTCGCTCTCGGGCTCGCGAACGTCATCGTCACGAACAAGCTGCGGCCTGCGGCCGGCGGTCGCGCGGCTGCCGCGATCGAGGGATGGTCGAGCGGGCTCGCCGACTACGCGCCGGCGCGCGTCGAGCAGATGACGGGCGTCCCCGCGAAGCGGCTCGAACGTCTTGCGCGTGAGCTCGCGGAATTCCGTCCGGCGGTCGCGATCGTCGGCGGCGCGCCCGCCGCGCAGACGAACGGTCTCTTCACCGCGCTCGCGGTGAACGCGTTGAACGACCTGCTCGGCGCCGTCGAGCAGCCTGGCGGTATCTTCTTCACTCCCGGCGTCGAGCCCGTCGCCGTCAAGGCCGCGCCGCTGCAGTCGCTTTCCGCAAAGGTGCTGCTCCTCGACGATGCGAACCCGATGTTTGGGGCGCCGAAGTCGATGAAGGTGCGCGAGGCCCTCGACCGCGTCCCGTTCATCGCGAGCTTCGGCAGCTTCATCGACGACACGAGC
>QHWK01000579.1 GCA_003223775.1 Acidobacteriota bacterium | reverse complement strand
ACGAGGCCGCCGCGGCGCAGTTCCGCGAGCCGCATCGACTCGCCGTAGCGCGAGGCGTACGCGGCCGCCAGCTGCGCGTCGGTCATCGGACGCTCCCGCAGCAGACACAGCATGCGCAGCAGGATCGAGCTCTCGATGTGGCTCCTGACGCCGAACCAGAGGAGGAAGGCGCCGCACCAGAGAATCGCGAACGCGACGAGGCCCGCGCGGCCTTCGCGAAGCAGCCACGTGGCGGCCGCCACGTAGCCGACTACCCACACCGCAACAACGCGCGCGACGCTGGTCTGCAGTTTTCGTCCGCGCAGCGTGAGCTCGCTGCCAATCGCCGGCGCCAGCACGGCAGCCGCCGCAACGGACGCCTCGATCATCGGTCGATTCTCAACGCGCGGTAGAGCGGCGCCACGACGCCGGCGACCGCGCGGCCGAGGGGCGTGAGCGCATTGCCGCGATGCGTGCGGCGCGCGAGGCCAAACACGCGCATCTCGCGCACGCGGATGCCGATGTCGTCGTCGAAGCCGCGGCCGGCGCCGCGGTCGACGCGGCCGAGCAGCCGCAGGCTCACGCTGCGCATCAACATCAGCCGGACGATCAGGAGCCCGGCGAACGCGGCAAGTAGGCCCGCCGTCGTCACGTACCATTCGGGCGCGCGATCGGCGCCGCGGCCGCGCGTGGCGGCGACGAAGCCGGCGACGACCGCCGCGCCGCTGGCGAGGAACGACGGCACGCGGCGGGCGAGGTAGAACGACAATCCGAGCAGCGCCGCGCCGGCGATGCCGTACCATTCCATGTCAAGCTTCGGGAGCCATACACTAGCGCCGAACCGCGGCGGCGCTTCAAAAAAAAATCGTTAAGAATGCGTCAAGGACCCACGGGTTCCCGTCGATGGCGGCCCGCCGCCAGGCACGTCGTGCTCTTCGTCGTGTGCCTGATGTACTTCGTCGCGTACGTCGATCGCGTGAACATCTCCGTCGCCGGACCGCTGATGCGCCGCGATCTCGGCCTGACGCCGATCCAGCTCGGCATCCTCTTCTCGGCGTTCGCGTATCCGTACGCCGCGATGCAGATTGCCGGCGGGTGGGCCGCCGACCGCTTCGGCCCGCGCCTCGTCCTCGCGGCGCTCAGCCTGGTGTGGGCGGCGGGGACGATCCTGACCGGCCTCTCGTGGGGCATCGCGACGCTCGTCGCGTGCCGGCTGCTCGTCGGCGTTGGCGAAGGCGGCGCCTTTCCCGCCGCGACGCGCGCGTTCACCTGGTGGCTGCCCATCGGCGAGCGGGGCTTCGCGCAGGGGATCACGCACAGCTTCGCGCGGCTGGGCGGGGCCGTGACGCCGCCGATCGTGCTCGCGATCGTGTCGCGCTACGGCTGGCGCGCGGCGTTCGTCGTCCTCGGCGCCGCGAGCGCTGGATGGACGATCCTGTGGGCGACGACGTTTCGAAATCGTCCCGAGGATCATCCGTGGGTCAGCCCCGCCGAGCTGATCGCGATTCGCGGCGCCGCCGCGCCGGCGCATGCGTCAGGCGCGACTCGTCGCGCCGAAGCTCGTCTCGACGCCAGCGAGCGAAGGCGGACGCCGTGGCGGCAGATCGTCCGGCGCATGTGGCTGGCGACCGCCGTCGACTTCTGCTATGGATGGTCGCTGTGGGTGTTCCTCACGTGGCTGCCGTCGTACTTGTCGGACGCGCGCGGCTTCGCGATCGAGGAGATGGCGCTGGCGACGATGCTGCCGTTTCTGGCGGGCGTGGTGAGTGACACGCTGGGCGGCGTTGTGTCGGACGCGATCTACCGGCGCACCGGCAATCTGCGGCTCGCGCGCCGCGCGCTGCTCGTCGCCGGCCTCGGCGGCGCGTTCGCGTTTCTCGTGCCGGCCATCGCGACCGCGAGCGCGATCCGCGCTGTGTCCCTCCTGGCTGCCGCGTTCTTCTGCCTCGAGCTCGCGAACGCCGTGCTCTGGACGCTGCCGCTCGACATCGCCGGCGAACACGCCGGCACGGCCGGCGGCATCATGAACGCCGGCTTCGGCGTCGCGGGTATGATCTCGCCCGTCGTGTTCGGCGCGCTCATTCAGCGGACGGGACGCTACGAGCTGCCGCTGCTCGTCTCGGCGGCGCTGCTGCTCGCGGGAGCCGTGCTCTCGCTGCGCATCGATCCGACGGCGACGATCGCGTTCGGCGGCGGCGTCGCCTCGAGGGCGCGCGTGTGAGCGCCTCGCGCGGCGCGGCGATGAGCGTCCGCCGCCTCGACGCGGTGTTGGGCGCCGAGGTGGACGGCGTCGATCTGCGCGCGCTCGACGAGCCCGCGTTCGCGGCGATCCATCGCGCGTGGCTCGATCATCAGGTGCTGCTCTTCAGACAGCAGGCGCTGGCCGACGCCGATCTCGTGGCGTTCAGCCGCCGCTTCGGCGACCTGGACGAAGCGCCTGTGCAGGAGACGGGACGGCGATTCGTCGACGGCTATCCGGAGATCTATGTCGTGTCGAACGTCGTGAAGGACGGCGTCCCGATCGGCAGCCTCGGGTCGGGCGAAGCCGTGTGGCACACCGACATGTCGTATCTGCCGCAGCCGCCGAAGGCGAGCGCGCTGTACGCGATCGAGGTGCCGGCCGAGGGCGGCGACACATGGTTCTGCTCGATGTACGCCGCGTGGGACGAGCTGCCGGCGCCCCTCAAGCGCCGCGTCGACGGGCTGGGCGTGAAGCACGACGGGACGTACAACAGCGGCGGCTACGTGCGCGAGGGAGTGACGCCGACCGGCGATCCGCGCACGTCGCCGGGCACCGTGCATCCGCTCGTCGCGATCCATCCGGAGACCGGCCGCCGCGCGCTGTATCTCGGGCGCCGGCGCAACGCGTACATCGAAGGCATGACGCTCGAGGAGAGCGACGCGCTGCTGGACGACGTGTGGGCGCATGCGACGCGCGACGCGCTGACGTGGCGGCACCACTGGCGCGCCGGCGATCTCGTCCTGAGATTTTGCGACGCTCTTGGCAATTTCGCGCGAAGGAGCGGTGACATGCGTACGCCCGTTCAATTCACAGCGATCGCGATCGTCGCGCTTGCGGTCTCGGCCGCCGGCGCGCACGTCGCCCAGACTCCGGATGCCGCCGACATCGCGGAGGGAATGAATCTCTACCTGCACAAGGGCGACTGCCAGTCGTGCCACGGCTGGGCGGCCGACGGCCGCAAGATGGACAGCCAGATGCCCGACGGATCGAACCTGCGCGAGACGAGGCTCGATCGCGCGCGAATCGCCATGACGATCAAATGCGGCCGCCCCGGCACCGGCATGCCGGCGTTCGACAAGTTCGCGTACTCCGACGGCCGCTGCTACGGCATGAAGGCGGCGGATCTCAAAACGCCGATGCCCGATCCGCCCGCGACGCTGCAGCAGCGCGAGATCGATCTCCTCATGGGATTCCTGATGGAGAAGGTGGTTGGGAAGGGGCCGATGACGCACGCCAAGTGCATCGAGTACTGGGGCTCGGACGTCGACGTGTGCAAGGAATTCAAATAGGCCGCGCGGGTCGGGCGGGCCGGGCAGGTTGACCTGCCTGACCTGCCTGACCTACCCGGGCCCTAATTCAGTGCGAAGACGAACAGGTAGCTCGAGTTCTCCAGCTTGTCGAACTTCACCGGGTGCAGGTGCCGGCCGCCGGACTGCACCGCGAGATACTGCTTCGGCCCGATCGAGTAGGTGACCGGCGCGCCCTTGAGCGGCGTGCCGACGTTGAAGCGCCACAGTTCCTCGAGCGTCTCGTCGTTGTAGGCGATCACCCAGCCGCCCTGCAGCGCCGTGAACACGATGCCGCCCGCCGTTGCCGTCGCGCCCGAGCGGATCTCGATGTCGGTCACCGCCTTGGCGAGAATCTTGTTGTTCGCCGTATCGTACGCCGTGATCGATCCGTAATACAGATCGCTGCTGTAGGTCCGCTTCTCGCTCTTCTTCTCGTCGATCCCGCCTTCGGCCGACAGGTACGCGACCGCCGCGCCGTTTCCCGACGAGCAGCCTTCGATGCCGACGCCGTAGGCGATGTTCTTCACCGGGTTGTAGGCCGTCGGCTGGTGCGCGACGCCGCCGTGCCACGTCGGACACGTCCGCTTGGTCGGATCGCCGCGCAGCGCGCGCGCCGCCGGGTTGTAGATCTGCACGTCCAGCTTCGGATCGTAGTCGAGCGGCTTCCCGGTCTTCGTGTTCAGCCCCTTCGTCCAGTTGAGATCGTTGACGTACTGCCCGCCGCGCAGGAACTCGCCGTTGGTGCGATCGAGCGAGTAGTAGAAGCCGTTGCGCGCGAAGTGGCCGACGATCTTCCGCGGCCGTCCGTTGATCGTCGTGTCGTAGAGCATGTGCACGCCGACCTCGTC
>QHWK01000578.1 GCA_003223775.1 Acidobacteriota bacterium | reverse complement strand
TGTAGTGCGCCTCGGGATACTCGCCGCGAAGCTCGATCGCGCGGCGGTAGGCCCCCGCTGCCTCGTCGAGGCGCCCTTTCGCCCGCAGCGCCGTGCCGAGGTTGTTGTACGCCGGCGCGTAGTCGGGCCGCAGTGCAAGGGCGCGCTCGTAATGCGCGGTCGCTTCGTCGATGCGGCCGTCGGCCTGCAGCGCAACCGCGAGGTTGCTCTCCGTCACCGCGCGCATCAGCGTCGTCGAGAGCATCGGCCAGTTGCAGAAGACGGCGGCGCCGGCGACGGCGCCGAATACACCGATCGCCGGCATTCCGAGCCAGGCGCGCATTTCGACGACGCCGGCCGCGGCAAGCAGCATCAGCATCGGCACGAGCGGATAGCGGTAGCGCGCGAATACGTAGAACAGCACGACGCTCGCGGCGTACGTGATTGTGAGCGCGTAGACGACGACGAGGCGCCGGCGCATCGGCCACGTCACGAACACGCCCAGGACGGCGAGCGGCACGACCACGCCGAAGTGGCCGACGAAGGAGAGCACGCGCAGCGGCGGCGACCATTCGGCGTGCGCTTCCTGGCTCTCGGTGTCGAGCATCTCCGTCGCGTTCCAGAGCAGCGCCGTCTTGCGCGCCATCAGCGTCAGCCACGCGCCGGGGCGCGACGTGATGAAGTCCATCGCCTGGTCCACCCAGTAGCTCGAGACTTCGGCCGGCGTCAGCGAGCGGCCGAGCGCGCGCTCGGCGAGCTCGGTGGCATCCTGCCGCTCGTACTCCGGCGCGCCGCGGCCGAAGCGCAGCGACTGATACGTGCCGTCGGACCTCGCGTTGTTGCCGATGTAGAAGTTCGGCCCGAACTGCGATGTCGTGATGTACAAACCGCCGCCGACATACGCGTTGCGCGCCGCCACGGGCGCGAGCACGATCGCGAGCCCGCACAAGAACGCGAGGGCGCGCTTCGCTCGCGCCGAGAGGGGATTGGGGATTGGGGATTGGGGAGTGGAAAGAATCGCCCACGCGAGGATGACGACGATGAAGACGAGCGCGTTCTCGCGGGTGAGCGCGAGCGCACCAATCGTGAGGCCCAATACGAACCAGCGCTGCGTCATCGTCAGACGCGACGATGTCGGCCGATCGATCACGCCCGCGATCAACCACAGCGCCGCGCAGACGAAGAACACGTCGAGCACCGACTTCTGGATCAGCGCGTCGAAGAAGATCGCGGGCGCATAGAGCGCGAGCATCAAACCGGCAGCAAGGCCAATCGCGCGCGCCCTGGGGACGCCGGCCGGCGAGAAGAGCCGCGCCGCCGCGCTGCCGACGAGCGCGCACGATGCGGATCCGATCGCCGCCTGCACGACGCGGACGAGGAGCAGATGGCGGCCGGCGATCGCGTAGATGACGCCGAGCAGATATGGGTAGAGCGGCGCCTGGTAGAAGACGTCGCGCCCGATCCACTCGCCGGCCGCGATGCGGCGGCCCCACTCGTCGTAGCCGCGCGAGTCCCCCATCAGGACGTCGAAGAACGGCGACGCACGCAGATACCACACGTGCAGCAGGCGGACGGCGAGCGCCGTCGCGAAGATCCACGCGGCGGGCGGCACGGTCTTTCGGGGCAACGTTGGTATGCTAGCCCACGATGGCGGCTGCACTGCGGTGGATCGCGGCGCTCATCCTGCTGTCCACGGCCGCCGCCGCGCAGCCGGCGCCGACCTTCACGGCAGACGTCGCGCCGATTCTCGCGGCGCGCTGCGCCGGCTGCCATCGTGCCGGCGGCATCGGGCCGTTCGCGCTCGTCACCTACGACGATGTGAAGCGGCACGCCGCGCAGGTCGGCGTCGTGACCGCGCGCCGGCTGATGCCGCCGTGGAAACCGGCGCCCGGCATGGGCGAGTTCCAGGACGAGCGGCGCCTCACCGATCGCGAGCTCGATACGCTGCAGCGGTGGATCGCGGCCGGCGCGCCGCGGGGTGAAGTCGCCCCGTCCCCGAGTCCCCAAGTCCCGCCTGCGACAGCCGACGCGTGGCAGCTCGGCGCGCCCGACCTCGTCGTGCGGATGCCGCAGCCGTACGTCGTGCCGGCCAACGGCGCCGACGTCTTCCGCACGTTCGTGATTCCGATCCCGACC
>QHWK01000577.1 GCA_003223775.1 Acidobacteriota bacterium | reverse complement strand
CGGCGCGGTCCACGCCGACTGCAGCGTCGCGCCGCCGCGCGACCACAGCAGGCGCCCGCTCGGCGGCAGCGCGCGAATCGCCGCGAACGGCGTGTCCTCGCCCACGAAGAACCCGGTTCGCACGAAGACCGCCAGCGCGCCATCGTCCAGGTGCGGAGAGATGCCGGCGCCCAGCAGCGCGTCGATCGAGGTCGAGATCGCGATCCGGCCGGGCGCTTCGCTCCAGAACAGCGGCAGCACGCCGCAGCGATCGTTCTCGACGAGCAGCCGCTCGCCGTTCCACTCCCAGCGGAGCGAGGGCCCGCCGGGCACGAAGCCGCCGGCGATGCATGCGGGATCGCCGGCGACGTCGTAGACGCTGCCCGATACGCGGGCGACGAAGAGCGGCGCCGTTACCAGAGCAGCTTCACGCCGAGCTGCAGCTGACGCGGATCGTAGGTGGACGTGATCGTGCCGAAGCCGGCCGAGCTGCGGTTGCCGTTGGGCGCGGTGAAGTTCGCGCGATCGAACAGGTTGAACGCCTCGAGCCGCAGCTCGACCCGCGTCTCCTTCGACAGCTGCACGTCTTTGACCGCGGCGAGATCGAACGACCAGTAGCTCGGGCCGCGCACGGTGTTGCGCCCGGCGTTCCCGAACGGCTGGCTCGGGTCCGTTGGCGCGGCGACGCACGACTTGTTGAACCAGTTGGTGATCGTTTGATCGGCGCCCGACGCGTACGGATCGCACGTGACGCTCGGCCGGTAGTTGTTCGCGCCGCGGAAGTCCTGCGCGATGCCGGAGACGGCCTGCGCCGCCGACGGCGTGTAGGTGAAGGTCACCGTCTCGCCGGGCACGATCGAGTTGATGCCGGCGAGCTGCCAGCCGCCGAGAATCGCCTCCGCGGCGCTCGACCACCCGCCGCCCCAGCGGTGGCCGCGGCCGAAGGGCAGCGACCACACGAAGCTCGTCGTGCTGTTGTACGGCTGGTAGTACGCGCCGGTGCCGTACTCCGCCGCGAGGTTGTAGAAATCCTGCGGCCCGGGGAAGTTGCCGTTGTTGTTCTCGAGCGACTGCGCGCCGTTGTCTTTCGCGCGCGAGAGCGTCAGCGACGAGAGCAGGCTGACGGCGGCGCCGAGCCGCCATTCGTACTTCACCTGCAGCGCGTCGTACTTCGACCTGCCGCCGTTGAAGACGTAGGTGATGTCGGAGAACTCCGGGATCGGCCGGCGCGCCTGCAGCGGGAGCGTGCCCGCGGCGTTGTTCGGCAGCGCCTGGTTGTAGTTGGCGATCAAGGCGAGGTCGTCGCCCTTGTTGCCGACGTAGGCGACGTCGACGAGCATGCTCGGCCCGAACTCGCGCTGCAGCGAGACGAACCAGCTCTGTACACGCGCCGACTGGAAGTCGCGCGGGATGAACGAAATGTTCGCCGTCAGCGGATTGAACGTGGAAGGCTCGGTGAGCCGCGACGGGTAGCCGCGCTCGGTCGTGAGGAACGACGGATCCGACGGGTTCGTCTGATTGATGACCGCGTTGATCACCTGCGGGCCGTTGATCGGCAGCAGATCCGCCGCGCCGGTGCGGTTGACGTGGACGTAGCTGATGCCGTAGCCGCCGCGGACGACCGTTTGCGGCATCAGCGTGTAGGCCAGGCCGAGCCGCGGCGCGACGTTGTTGCGATCGGGATCGACGAGGGCGCGATCTGAGATCGAACCGTCGCGCGCGAGCACCATCGTCCGCGAGGTGGGATCGAAGTTCGAGAGCGTGTTGTTCACTTCCCAGAACGGCGACGCGTACTCGTAGCGCAGGCCGGCGTTCAGCGTCAGGCGATCGCTCGCGCGCACGTCGTCCTGGACGTAGCCGAAGTGCATGTCCTTGCGCAGCTGCGCGACGAGCGCGTTGCTCAGCGCGTATTGCGAGCGCAGGCCGAACATGAAGTCGGCGAGGTTGTACAGGTTGTTCGACGCCGCGCCCGCCGGCCGCGTCAACTGG
>QHWK01000576.1 GCA_003223775.1 Acidobacteriota bacterium | reverse complement strand
CCGGCGTCGGCGGCGACGTGTTGTTCGTCGAGGCGGCGTCGATGCCCGGCAGCGCGGGGCTGGTGCTGACGGGACAGCTCGGCGACGTGATGAAGGAGTCGGCGCGGATCGCGCTGACGTATGTGAAGAGCCACGCGTCGGCGCTCGGCATCGACGATCGCGCGCTCGAGGGCCGTGAGGTGCACGTGCACGTCCCGGCGGGCGCGATCCCGAAAGACGGCCCGAGCGCGGGGATCACGATGGTGACGGCGATCGCGTCGCTGCTGACGCGCCGGCCGGTCAAGAGCACGATCGGCATGACCGGCGAAGTGACGCTGCAGGGCCGGGTGCTGCCGATTGGCGGGCTGAAGCAGAAGGTGCTGGCCGCGCACGCCGCCGGCCTCACCGAAGTGATCGTTCCGGAGCGCAACGCGCCGGATCTGGACGACGTGCCGCGCGACGTGCGCGATCGCGTGACGTTCCACATCGTCGTGTCCGTGGATCAGGTGCTCGCGCTGGCGCTCGAGCCGGCGCCGCTCGCGATGGCGGCGTAGTCGCGATCGATCTACCGGCCTCAGCGTGTCGCGAATATCGCGCGAGGCTCGCGATCGTCTGCCGCATGCCGGCGTGCGACGGCGGCGAAGACGCGTCGGTTCTTCCGGCGCGAGACCGCGCCGGCCAACGGCACGAGGAGGGCCGGTTCCTCGTCGGCGACGGGTTCGGCCCAGCCCTCCGACAGGAACAGCGCTCCGAGGCGGTTGCCCACGTCGTAGGTCCGCCCCGGAATGAACCGGCGCAGATCGATTCCGTCTACTGACGCGAGCCGCGGGCTTCGTAAGACTTTGATGCGCATCGCTCGAGAGGGCTGAATACTCTTGTCGTTACGCAGTGTTGATGCCAGCCGGTATATGGGTCGCAGTCTCGGGCGGGATCGCATGAAGACCGCCGAAAATCGGCGCAAGGGATCGATCGGCCAGTCGCGATAGTTCTTACGGTCGAGCCAGAAACAACGCGTTTACCAGGCAAGTTTCTACCGCAGCCGTTTCGGGAAGCTCTCGAACGCGCCCGCAACTCGCCTCAAGACCTCGGGATTCAGCAGATCCATCCGCGCGAAGCCGCCCGCTTCCGCGAGCATGATGTTCTGGAGCGCGCGCTCGGCCATCCGGCGGTTCGCCTCTACTGTGTTGCTGCCGACGTGCGGCGTCAGGATGACATTCGCGAGCGAGCGAAGGTCGCCGCTGCCTGCCGCCGGAACGTACGGCTCGCGCGCGAACACGTCGAGCGCCGCGCCGGCGATGCGCCGCTCGATCAGGGCCGCGAACAGCGCCGCCTCGTCCACCAGCGATCCGCGCGCCGTATTGATCAGCCAGGCGCGGGCTTCGAGATGCGCCAGACGTTCGCGATTGACGAAGTAGGCGTTGTCGGCGCCGGCCGACAGGTGCAGGCTGACGAAATCGGCCCCCCGGACGGCCATCGCAAAGTCGTTCACGACGAGGCGGAAGTGTTCGATCGCCATCGGCGGCGGCGCGTCCGGCCTCGTGCAGCCGACCACCTGCATGCCGTAACCAAGCGACGCGATGCGCGCGACGCTGCGCCCGATGGGGCCGCAGCCGACGATCGCGAGCGTCTTCCCGTGCAGTTCCTCGCCCGTCGCCGGATCCCAGACGTGCCGCGTCATCTCCGCTGACATGGAGACGAGTCTCCGCGCCGCGGCGGCGACGAGCAGCATCGTGTGCTCGGCCACCGACTGATTCAGCACGTCCGGCGTGTTGGTGCAGAGAACGCCGGCATCGGTCGCCCGGACCTTGTCGATGCCGTCGTGGCCGACGCCGAACCGTGCGACGACGCCGCCCTCGTGCACCGCGTCGTACAACGCTCCGGAATAGGCGCGCGGCCCGACGATCACGTACCGGGCCTGCGCCGCATGGATCGCCGACGCGAGATCGGCCTCGGCCTCGGGCGCGCTCACGCACACCAGGCCGGGCGCCGACGAGAAACTCGCTTCGGCTTTCCGGTATTCCGGCGCGGTCACGAGGACCGTCGGCCTCGACCTCGCCATGTCGCGAGAATCTAGCATTGACATGATCTCGAAGCGGTTCCTATTCTTCGACTGTTCGATGAGGGATCCGGAGCCTTTTTGACGCCCGACATCGAGACCGGCGCCACGATTCATGACGCCGGTCCTTCCAGCACGCCCGCGCCTCGAAGCACTCGTGTCCGCCACAAGGTGCTGGCCGTGACGATGGCGCTCGGCGCCATCACCTATCTCGATCGCGTCAGCATCTCGATCACGCGGCCCTACATCGCACGCGATCTCGATCTCAGTGCCATCCAGATGGGTTACGTGTTCAGCGCGTTCTACGTCGCCTACGCGCTGTTCGAGATTCCCACCGGCTGGTGGGGCGATCGCGTGGGCACGCGGCGCGTCCTGACGCGCATCGTGTGCTGGTGGTCCGCGTTCACCGTGCTGACGGGCTTCGCGTTCAATTATTCATCGCTGGTGGCGATTCGGTTTCTGTTCGGCGCCGGCGAGGCCGGCGCGTGGCCGAACGTCGCCCGCACCTTTGCGCGGTGGTTCCCGCGGCAGGAGCGCGGCACGGCGCAGGGTGTTTTCTTCATGGGCGCGCACCTCTCCGGAGGATTGACTCCGATGCTGGTGACGGCGCTGCTCGTGTATCTGGATTGGCGGGCGCTGTTCGTGCTGTTCGGGTCGATCGGGTTCGTGTGGGCATGGGCATGGTATCGGTGGTTTCGTGATTCGCCGGCGGAGCATCGCG
>QHWK01000575.1 GCA_003223775.1 Acidobacteriota bacterium | reverse complement strand
CGCTCGAGCGAGACTGCGGCCGCTTCGAGTGGACCGTCCTCGATTGGAACGAGCCGGCGATCGGCTTCTACCGGAAGCTGGGCGCGGTGCCGATGGAGGGCTGGACGATCTTCCGGGTGAGCGGCGACGCGCTCGAGCGGCTGGCGCGCGGCGCCCCGTAGGGATTGGGGATTGGGGATTGGGGATTGGGGATTGGGGAAGCGTGATTGGGTTTGTAGCGTGACAGTCGTGATCTAACCAACCACTAATCCCCAATCCCCAATCCCCAATCCCCCACGCGTGCGATAATCCGCCGCATGAAAGCCAAGCTGCTTCTCGCCGCCGTCGTCTGCGCAGCGGCCGCGTCGCTCCGCGGCGCGGCGCCGGCCGGCCCCGTCGAGTTCACGCCGCACGACATCGACGCGAGCTTCAGGGGCGGCTACAGCGTCGCCGTCGCGGACTTCAACAAGGACGGCAAGCCGGACGTCATCGCGAACTCGCTGCAGGTGCAGGAGCTCGCGTGGTACGAGAACCCGTCGTGGGAGCGCCACGTCATCGTCGGCGAGACGCAGCAGATCGTCAACGAGGCGATCGCCGACATCGACGGCGACGGCATTCCCGAGATCGCGTTCCAGAGCTCGTTCGCGATGCAGGCGGCCAACAGCGCCGGCCTCAACTGGTTCGCGAAGGCGAGCGGCGATCCGCGGCAGCCGTGGAAAGTGCAGAAGATCGACGAGTTCCCGACGTCGCATCACGTCGCGTGGGCCGATCTCGACGGCGACGGCCGGAAGGAGCTCCTGAACGCGCCGCTCATCGGCGAGAAGAGCGTCGCGCCCACCTACGATCAGGACAAGGCGTCGGTGTTCTGGTACAGCCCGAAGGACTGGAAGCGCCACACCGTCACGACCGATATTCCCGGCATCATCCACCGCGTGCGTCCCGTGGCGTGGGATCCCGGCAAGCGCGAGCAGTTCCTCGTCGCGAGCTTCGAGGGGATCGCGCTGTATCGCCCGAGCGGCAGCGGCGACACCCTCAAGTTCGAGAAGCAGCTGCTCTCGCCGGGACACGTCGAGAAGGCGCCGCGCCTCGGCGCGAGCGACGTGCGCGTCGGCAGGAGCGACGGGAAGCGGTTCCTCGCGTCGGTCGAGCCATGGCACGGCAACGAAGTGGTCGTCTACACCGACAAGAACGGCAAGTGGGAGCGCCGCGTGATCTTCGACAAGGTGTCGAGCGGACACGAGATCGCCGTTGCCGATCTGAACGGCGACGGCCGCGACGATATCGTGGCGAATGACAACGGCCGCGTCACCGAGCAGCGGCCCGACGCGACGCCCGGCGTGCACGCCTTCTTCGCCCCGGCCGATCCGACCGGCGACTGGCAATACCGCCGCATCGAAACGAAGGCGGCGATGAACGGCTGCGTCACCGCCGACATCAACGGCGACCGCCGGATCGATATCGTCTGCACCGGCGCCGGCGGCGTCATCCGCTGGTTCGAGAACAAAGGCGCGGCAGCGCCGTCGACCGCCGGACGGTAGGCGGTCGAGTGCAAGACAGGAAGGCAGAAGGGCAGAAGGGCAGGAGGGCAGGAATTCAGGGCAGGAGGGCAGGAAGGTTGGAACGACGAAAGCTGGAAGGCTGGAAGGCACGAAGGCGAAGGCCGGAAGGCGTCCTTCCATCCTTCCCTTCCATCCTTTCCCTTCCATCCTTGCATCCTTCCAGCCGTCGTCATTCCTGCCTTCCATCCATTCGGCCTTGAATTTCTGCCTTCCTGCCTTCCTGCCCTCCTGCCTTTCGGAGATCGTCTAGACAGAGTAGAATTCACGTCGCCGCTGGTGTCTCGAAACTTGGAGGAGCTATGACCGTTTCACGCCGCAGCTTACTGGGTGGATTCGCCGCGACGCTGGGTTATCTGGGTGTCGGGCCGGAAATCGATCTGCTCGCGCAGAATCGGCCGCGGGTCCCGGGCGCTGCCGGCGCGCCGCGCAGTATGGACGACTACGACGCGATAGCCCACCTCTCGAGCAACGAGAACTGCTGGGGGCCGCCTGACTCCGTGATGAAGGCGATGAACAACGCCTGGAAGTACGCGAACCGCTACGGGTACCCCGACGGGAACCTCGTCGGCGAGCTCGCGAAGCATCACGGCGTGAAGACGGAGAACATCCTGCTCGGCGCCGGATCGGGCGAGATCCTCGACGTCGTCGGGACGACGTTCCTGCTCGGCGGCAAGAAGGTGCTCGGGGTCGAGCCGACCTACAGCAGCGTCTACCAGCACGCGACGAGCATCAAGACAACGGCGATCAGGCTGCCGCTCAACAAGGACTACTCGCAGAACGTCCCGGCGATGATCAAGGCGGCCAACGATCGCGCCGGTGAGATCGGGCTGGTCTATCTGTGCAACCCGAACAACCCGACCGGAATGATCATCCCGAAGGACGAAGTGAAGCAGCTCGTCGACGGCATCCCGAAGGACATGCCGATCCTGGTCGACGAGGCGTATCACCACTTCGTGGACGACCCGCGCTACGGGACGTCGGTGCCGTACGTGCTCGAGGGACGTCCGGTGATCATCGCGCGCACGTTCTCGAAGATCGCCGCGCTCGCCGGCATGCGCCTCGGCTACGCCGTCGCGTCGAAGGAATACATCGACCGCATGCGGCCGTACAGCATGCAGAGCATCAACGCGCTCGTGAAGTGGGGCGGCGTCACGTCGCTGAAGGACACGGCGTCGCAGGCCGAGGTCAAGAAGAAGGTGATCGATCTCCGCAAGAAGACGACGTCGGATCTCGCGGCGTACGGATATCAGTCGCTGCCGTCGGAGACGAACTTCTTCATGGTCGAGATCGGCCGCGAGATTCAGCCGGTGATCCAGGAGTTCGCCGCGAAGAAGGTGGCGGTGGGCCGTCCGTTCCCGCCGATGACGAAGCACATGCGCGTGTCGATCGGCACGGCCGA
>QHWK01000574.1 GCA_003223775.1 Acidobacteriota bacterium | reverse complement strand
GATAGATCCGCATCGGCACTCTGTACGGATCCTCGTCGGTGATCTTCTTGTACATGTGGAACAGGTTGCCGTACTTCTCCTTGATCACCTCGGGACCGAGGCGCGCGATCGCGTCCTTGAAATCGAGATAGACGGCGAGCCCGCTGTCGCCGACGCCGCGGCCGTCGTCGGCCATCTGCTTCGCGTTGCGCGACGCGACGTCGCGCGGGACGAGGTTGCCGAACGACGGGTACTTCCGCTCGAGATAGTAGTCGCGCTCCTCCTCGGGAATCTGCTCGGGCGGACGCGTGTCGCCTTTCTTCTTCGGCACCCAGACGCGTCCGTCGTTGCGCAGGCTCTCGCTCATGAGCGTGAGCTTCGACTGGTGCTCGCCGCTCACCGGGATGCACGTCGGGTGAATCTGCGTGAAGCACGGGTTCGCGAAGAGCGCGCCGCGCTTGTGCGCACGCCATGACGCCGTAACGTTGGAGTTGATGGCGTTGGTCGAGAGGTAATACACCGTGCCGTAGCCGCCGGTCGCCAGAATCACCGCGTCGCCAGCGTGGCGCTCGATCTCGCCGGTGATCAGGTTGCGGCAGACGATGCCGCGCGCCTTGCCGTCGATGACGACGAGGTCGAGCATCTCGCGCCGCGCGAAGAGCCGTACCGTTCGCTCGCGCACCTGCCGCATGAGCGACGAATAGGCGCCGAGCAGGAGCTGCTGGCCGGTCTGGCCGCGCGCGTAGAAGGTGCGCGACACCTGCGCGCCGCCGAACGACCGGTTGTCGAGCAGCCCGCCGTACTCGCGCGCGAACGGCACGCCCTGCGCGACGCACTGATCGATGATGTGCACGCTCAGCTGCGCGAGGCGGTACACGTTCGCTTCGCGCGACCGGTAGTCGCCGCCCTTCACCGTGTCGTAGAAGAGGCGGTAGACGCTGTCGCCGTCGTTCTGATAGTTCTTCGCGGCGTTGATACCGCCCTGCGCGGCGATCGAGTGCGCCCGCCGGGGCGAGTCCTGGATACAGAAATTGAGGACGTTGTAGCCGAGCTCGCCAAGCGACGCGGCGGCCGACGCGCCGGCCAGCCCTGTGCCGACGACGACGATCGTGAACTTGCGCTTGTTCGCCGGGTTGACGAGCTTCATCTCGAACTTGTGCCGATCCCACTTGCGGTCGATCGGCCCGGCGGGAACCTTCGCGTCGAGCGTCATGCGTGCACCCGTCCCGACTGCGTCAGATACACCCACGCGGCGATCACGATGAACCCGGCGGCGATCAGCACCGCCAGCAGCTTGCCCGCGACGAGCAGCTTCGGCGTCACGCGCGGATGATCGACGCCGAGCGACTGGAACGCGCTCGCGACGCCGTGCCACAAGTGCGAGCCAACCACGATCATCGAGACGATGTAGAAGCCGACCACGAGCGGGTTCGACAAGTTCTCCATCTCGAGGCGATAGAGATCGCGTCCGCCCGCCGGCCACTCGTACTCCGTGCCGTAGCGGAACGCTCTGACGTGGACGATGATGAACAGAAACAGCCACAGCCCCGACGCGATCATCGTCGTCGAGGCGAGCGACTTGCGGCTCGGCTTGCCGGCGTACTTCTTCTGCACGTAGCGGACGGGCCGCGCCTGCTGGTTCGCGAGGAACATCCGCACCGTCTTGTAGACGTGCAGCAGGAAGATCAGGAGGAGTCCGATCTCGATGATCGGGATGAGCGGATTGCCTTCGAGCGTGTACGCGTACTTGTTGAAGACCGCGGGGCCGCCGAACACCATGAGGTTGCCGGCGATGTGGACGAGCAGATAAGTGAAAAGAGCAACGCCGGTGATGCCGATGAGGAGCTTCGTGCCGACGGAGGTCGCAAAGACGCCGAGTCGCGATGCCATCGAACGACCAGTTTACTGTCCGCTTGCGAAGAGGCGCAACCGCGCGCGGTGTCTCTGTGGTTCATCCGTGGCGTTCTTGACGCCCTCGCGCGATGGCGATTAGCATCAGGAGTTTCCTGCCGTCATGAAAATCCACGAGTATCAAGCGAAAGCGATTCTGGGCAGGCACGGCGTGCCGGTGCCGCGCGGCGAGACGATCACGAACAAGGCCGAGGCCGCCGCCGTCGCGAAGCGCCTCGGCACCAGCGTCGTCGTCGTCAAGGCGCAGATTCACGCCGGCGGGCGCGGCAAGGGCGGCGGCGTCAAGCTCGCGAGGTCGCCCGCCGACGCGGAGAAGCTGGCGGGCGCGATGCTCGGCATGACGCTCGTGACGCATCAGACCGGCCCCGAAGGGCGCGTGGTCTCGCGCGTGCTCGTCGAGGAAGGGCTGCAGATGCAGCGCGAGCTGTATCTCAGCATCGTGCTCGATCGCGCCGCCGGCAAGCCGGTGATCATGGCCAGCGCCGCGGGGGGCATGGACATCGAAGAGGTGGCCGCGTCGACGCCGGAGAAGATCGCCAGGGTCTACATCGAGCCGGGCGTCGGCATCGTGCCGTTCGAGGCGCGGCAGCTCGGGTTCGCGATCGGCCTCGACGGCCCGCAGGTGAACAAGTTCGTGAAGGTGGCGACCGCGCTCTACGACGCGTATCTCGCCACCGACGCCTCGCTCCTCGAGATCAACCCGCTGGTCGTCACCGCGGCTGGAGATTTGCTGGCGCTCGATGCGAAGATGAACTTCGACGACAACGCGCTCTACCGCCACGCCGAGCTCAAGGAGCTGCGCGATCTCGCCGAGGAGGACCCGCTCGAGATCGAGGCCTCGAAGTACAACCTGAATTACATCCATCTGGACGGCAACATCGGCTGCATGGTGAACGGCGCCGGCCTCGCGATGGCGACGATGGACATCATCAAGCTGGCGGGCGGGGAGCCGGCGAACTTCCTCGACGTCGGCGGCGGCGCCAACGCCGAGCAGATCCGCAACGCGTTCCGCATCCTCATGTCGGACAAGAACGTGAAGGCGGTGCTCATCAATATCTTCGGCGGCATCCTGCGCTGCGACGTCCTCGCGCAGGGCGTGATCGCCGCCGTCAAGGAGCTCGGCGTTCCGGTGCCCATCGTGATCCGCATGGAAGGCACCAACGTCGAGGAAGGGAAGCGGCTGCTGCACGAGAGCGGCATGAACTTCACGACCGCCGA
>QHWK01000573.1 GCA_003223775.1 Acidobacteriota bacterium | reverse complement strand
TCCTTCGAGCACCGACAGCGTCGGATCGTAGAACACCCCGCGGATCGCCATCGTCGCGAGCACCGCGTCGGGCACCGCGTCGCTGAACGATCCGTGCTCGATCCCGTTCGCGCCGGCCGCCACCGCATCCTCGACGTCGCGCGCGCCGCCGGTGTGCACGGCGGTCGGCAGCCGCTGCTGCGATGCTTCGTCGACAACGGCGCGGAAGATCGCGAGGTCCATCCGCTCGAAGAGCATGCCGGTGCGGCCGCTCTCGAGCACGGCCTTGATCGCGTCCACGCCGTCGCGCTTCAGCGCGCGCACCTGCTCGCGGCCTTCGTCCGCCGTCTTCGGGATGCGCACGAACTCCTCCTCGGCCGACGCCTTTGCAGGCCCCGAGAGCCACGAGAAGTATTCCGTGCCGTGGCCGCCCGGCGCGGTGAAGAGCGGACCGCTGACGAACAGCTCGGCGCCGAGCAGATCGCCGTCGCGGACGCGCTTGCGCAGCGCGAGCGACGCGTCGAGCTGATCGCCGACGCTCTTCACGGTCGTAATCCCGCTGTAGAGATACTGCGCGAGCGCGCGCTCGGCGATGTGCTCCGTCGAAAAATCCTTCGGGTCCGAGTACAGCCCGCCCGGTGCGCCCACGTGCACGTGGACGTCGATGAGTCCCGGCAGCACCGTTTTTCCAGACGCCTCGATCACTTCCGCCTTGACCAGCGATTCTTCCGGCCCGCGCCCCTCGTACACCGCCTCGACCTTGCCTTTGCGCACCAGCAGCGATCCCGACTCGATCACGCGGCCGTCGCCGACGAAGATCTTCGCGTTGCGGATCAGAAACACGTCGCCGCGCTGCAGCTCGCGCCACAGCATCCGGTTCTTCACGATCTGCTCGCTCGACCGGAACTGATACACGCCGAGCGCGACGAACGGCAGGAGCACGGCCGCCACCCACAGCTTTGCCGACGCCTTCAGTTTTTCGTCCTTTTCCCACCGGAACAGCCGCGTCGCGACGAACAGCGCAACCGCGAGCGTGACGACGAGCGCGATTGCGGGCTTCCAGTTCGCGGTGAAGGTCTCGTGCTGGGTGAAGATGCCCTGCACGCCGCTGACGAGGTACGACGCGGGCAGGAACTCCGCCACCACCTGCCCCCAGTGCGGCAGGGCGGACGAGGGAAACGCGGCGCCGCTCAGCATGAGCATCGGCATGTAGAGCACCTGCACCAGCACGTTGCTCTCGGCCGTCGAGTTCGACACGGCCGCGATGATCAGACCGATGCCGCGGAACGCCAGCGCGCCGATCGTCAGGAAGAGCAGCAGCGAGAACGGCCGATCCGGCACCGGCATCCCGTACAGCACGCGCGCGAGCGTCACGGTGATCACGATCGCCGGCAGGTAGAGCAGGAGACCCGTGGTGAGCGACGCGCCGAGAATCGGCAGCGGCGTGATCGGCGCCACCTTGTAGCGCCGCAGGATGTTCTGCTCGCGCTCCTGGACCGCGCGGATCCCCGCGCCGAAGAAGCCGTTGCCCAGGATGCCGATCACGAGCACGTTGGTGACGATCATCGCGACGATCGACCCGCCGCGCTCCGCGTGCAGCATCATCGACAGGAAGAAGAAGAAGATCAGCGGAAACATGTAGTTGAAGAACAGCACCTGCTTGTCGCGGAACGCGAGGCGCAGCTCGTGGGCCGTGAGCGCGAGGTACGCGCTCATTCGCGGAGGCTCTTTCCGGTCAGCTCGATGAAGACGTCCTCGAGCGAGGGGCGCCGCAGCTGCACGTCGGCGAGCTCGACGCCGATCTGATCGATCCAGCGGACGATCTCGACGAGCGTGCGCGCCGGCTTCTTCGTCGAGACCACGATCGTCTTGCGATCGGCGCTGACCTGCGCGGCGTCGGCATCCGGCCAGCGCGGCGGATCGCCGGCCGGCAGCGGTGCGTCACAGCGCACCTCGACGCGCGCCTGGCCGAGCGCGCGCGCCCGGATCTCGTCGGGCGTCCCCATCGCGACGATCGCGCCTTCGTCGATGATCGCGACGCGGTCGCACAGCTTGTCGGCTTCCTCGATGTAGTGCGTCGTCAGCAGGATCGTCCGCTGCTCGCGGCGCAGCTGCTGCACGAGCTCGTGGATCTCGAGGCGCGACTGCGGATCGAGGCCCGCCGACGGCTCGTCGAGAAACAGCATCTGCGGATCGTTGATGAGCGCGAGCGCCAGCGCGAGCCGCTGCTTCTGTCCGCCCGAGAGCTTGCCGTACGACTCATCGCGCTTGTCCCAGAGCTGCAGCCGCTTCAGCAGCGCGTCGCCGTCTACCGACTTCGAGTAGAAGCTGGCGAAGAGGCGCAGCGCTTCATGCAGCGTGATGCGCTCGGGCAGGTTCGTCGCCTGCAGGCAGACGCCGATGCGATCCTTGACGCGCTTGCTCTCCTGGCCGGGATCGAACCCGAGCACCGAGACGTCGCCACCGTTGCGCGGCCGCAGCCCTTCCAGGATCTCGACCGTTGTCGTCTTGCCGGCGCCGTTGGGGCCGAGCAGCCCGAACACCTCGCCCGGAAAAATCTCGAAGTCGACCCCTTTGACCGCGTTGAAGTTGCCGTAGCTCTTCGTGAGGCCACGCACGTGGACCGAGGGTGTCACCTTGTGATACGACGTGTCCGGCTGTGGCATTGTTTCCAGGCGTGGCCATCATAACCGGCGGCAGCCGAGGCATCGGCGCCGCGACGGCGCGGCTCGCCGCCGAGCGCGGATGCGCGGTCTGCGTGAACTATCGCAGGAGTCGTGAGGCGGCCGACGCGATCGTCGCCGAGATTCGCGCGCGCGGCGGCCGCGCGATCGCCGCCGGCGCCGACGTGTCGATCGAAGCCGACGTCGCGCGGCTGTTCGCGACGGTCGATGCGGCGCT
>QHWK01000572.1 GCA_003223775.1 Acidobacteriota bacterium | reverse complement strand
ACCTACTCGCCGTTTGTGGCGCTGCACTTCGCGACGGCGAGGCTCGCCGACATGGATCGCGACGGCATCGTGTGGATGGTGAACTTCGTCGCGGCGAACCGCTTTCTGCCGCCGCGGCTGACGCGCATCCTGCGCCGCGAAGGATCTGACACCGCAACGGTGGAATTGCTGCGCGCGTTCGCGACGCTGCGCAATTTCGATCGTACGGCGCGCACGCCGTTCGTCGTGTTCATGGAGCCGCCGTCGCTCGATCCGCGGATCGTCAACCAGTTCGCGCTGTTCTCGCTCATGTCCAGCCCCGACGCGTCGCTCGACGACTGGCTCGCCGCCCACCCTGCGCTCGCCACGCGCGTCGTCGTGCCCGCCGCGTTGAAGTGGGAAGTGCGGGACAAGCTCGATCAGGCGAACATCAACGAGAGGGTGCTGTTCCCGGGGTTGGACGGCCTGAGTCGTTGGCTCACGCGGTACTACTGGAGTAAGCCGGCTCCGTCGCTGTCGACGCGGTCACGAAGCCGCAGACGACACCGGAGAACGGCCTCGCGTCGCTGAGGGGAATTCCGTCGACGATCGTGCGCTACGGGTGCGTGACGGCGGCGCGCGCGATCAACGCTTCGATCTGTTCCGCGGGACGCGCGCCCGCGGCGCGCGTGACCTCTTTGCCCCCCGCGAACACCGCCAGCGTCGGGATCGATCGAATGTTGAATCGCTCGCCGAGATCCGGCAGCTCGTCGGTGTTCACCTTCACGACGACGGCGTGGCCCGCCTGCCGCGCGGCGACTTTCTGCAGCTCCGGCGCCACCATCCGGCACGGGCCGCACCACGGCGCCCAGTAATCGACGACGACCGGAATCGACGATCGCGCGACGAGCCGATCGAAGTCGGCCGTGCTGTGGATCTCCACGGGCGCGGCCGGCGGCTTGATCGACTGCTTGCACTGCCCGCATCGCACCTCGTCGCCCAGCCGCTCGTACGCGACGCGATTCTTCTGCCCGCATGACGCGCAGGCGATGATCACGCCGCGATCGTCCATCTCGAGTGTGCCTGCCATCGGATCACCCTTTCGCGCGCGTGCGCCGCGGCGGTTTGGCCGCCGCCTTCGCGCGCGCCGCCGGAATCGGCGCGCTCGATGCGATCGCGTCGCCGAGGAGCGCGACGGTGATCGCGTACGCATGCGAGCAGTTGTAGTCGAGGATTGCGTCGTAACTCGAGGTGACGAGGAAGTGCCGCTCTGTGCCCGAGACGAGTGACGTCGAGGCGTCGCCCTTCGGCAGCGGCCGGCCCGTGCGCAGCCGCACGCCGAGCTTCTGCCACCGATCGGCCGGCAGCGGGCCGATCATCGTGCGCGTCGCGGCGCAGGTGCCGCTGCGGGGCGCGACATCGGCGCGAATGCGGCGCTCCGCGTCGGGCGTCACCTTCACCTCGCGGCCCCACGCGTCGCCGTCCTCCCAGCCGCGGCTGCTCAAATAATTCGCGATCGACGCGAAGATGTCGGCCGGCGTTCCCCAGATGTCGCGACGGCCGTCGCCGTCGTAGTCCTCCGCGAAGCGGAGATAGCTGGACGGCATGAACTGCACCTGTCCCATCGCGCCGGCCCAGGAGCCGCGCAGGTGCGCGAGATCGATGTCGCCGCGGTTGAGGATCTCCAGCGCGTCGAAGAGCTCGCCCCGAAAGAACGTGGCGCGCCGCGGATCCCAGGCGAGCGTCGCCAGCGCGGCGACGGTCGGACGAACGCCGGTGAACCCGCCGTAGTTCGATTCGATGCCCCAGATGGCGGCGATGATCCGCGGCGACACGCCGTAGGCGGCGCCAATCTCGTCGAGCAGATCGCGATAACGCGCCATCGCGGCGCGGCCGCCGGCAATCAGCTTCGGCGTCAGGCGGCGCGCGACGTAGTGCTCGAGCGAGAAGACCGTCTCGGCCTGCGCACGGTCGCGCTCGAGGACGACCGGCAGCGGCTCTTCGACGTCCGCCAGCGCGGCGTCGACGACTTCCGGCTTGATGCCGCGCGCGAGCGCTTCGGTGCGCACGGCCGCGAGCCATTCGGAAAACGCCGGACGAGGCGCGTCCTGGGCTGCGGCAGGAGCAGGGCTGAAGCCCTGCGCTACCGAAACCAACATCGACGCCACGACGCAACTGAGCATCGCCGCTTTCGCCACGTCGGTAGCGCAGCCCTTCAGGGCTGCTCTCGCAACCACGATTTCAGTTTACAGGCTTTCGAGCGCACGCACGGCTTCGCGCGGCAGCCGCTGCCGGCACGTCCAGTACGCTTTCCACGGATCGCCCTTCAGCTTCGCCAGCCGCCCCGGCACGGTCGCGATCGTGAAGCGGTCGGGCGTTCGCTTTGCCGAGAGTTCGGCCCACGCGAGCGGCGTCGACACCGGCGCGTCGGGCTTCGCGCGCGTGGAGAACGCGGCAATCGACGTGTTCGTGCGGTTGTTGCGCAGGTAGTCGACGAGAATCTTGTCCTCGCGTCCGACTTTCGCGAACCGCTCGGTGAACATCTCGGGCCGCTGCCGGACGACGGCCTGCGCAAACGCGCGCGCGAACGCGAGGCATTCCGACCACCCGGCGCGCGGCGCGATCGGCACGACGAGGTGCAGGCCGCGGCCGCCGGTCGTCTTGACGAACGCGTCGAGGTCGAGCGCCGAGAGAAGCTGGCGGACGAGTCTCGCCGCGGCGACCACGGCCGGCCACCGCACGCGCTGGCCCGGATCGAGATCGACGACGATGCGATCGGGCTGCTCGACGCGCGCGAAGCGCGAGTTCCAGGTGTGGACCTCGAGCACGTCCATTTGCACCAGCCCGACGAGCGCCGGCAGCGTGTCGACGATCAGGTACTCGCCCGTCTTCGTCTTCTCGCGGATCCGCTCGCGCCGGATCGGCGCCGGGCCCCACGCCTTCGCGTGCTTCATGAAGATGCAGTCGACGCCCTTGGCCGCGCCCGACGCCGGCACGCCGGCGGGGCAGCGAACCAGCGTCAGCGGTCGATCGACGAGGTGC
>QHWK01000618.1 GCA_003223775.1 Acidobacteriota bacterium | reverse complement strand
AGCGACGCGCCCCGGCGCCGACACGCCGGACGCACGCCAGGGATTGGCGCTGGTCACGACGCTGATGAAATGGCGGCGCGGCGACCGATCGGCGATCGCCGAGCTCCCGCCGCCCAAAGGCGACACCGATCTCACGACGATGTTCATCCACGGCGTCGTCAATCTCGATCTCGGCAATGCGCAGACGGCGGCCGACCGGTTCAAAGAGACGATCGACCACAGCGCGCAGCGGCTGTCCACGCTCGCGGCGATCGCGCCGCTCTTCTACGGCCGCGCGCTCGCGAAGCTCGGAAAGATCGACGAAAGCCGCGCGGCCTACGAACGGTTCTTTCAGGGTTTTGCGCATGCTGACACGTCGTTGCCGATCGCGAAGGCCGCGCGGCAGGAGTTCGCGCGGCTGAAGCCCTCCAGCTGAGCTGCCGATACGTCACGGAGAGAACCCTCGGGAGGAGCCGTGATGTTCACGTCAGTACGCACCGCCGTCGTTACGACCGCCGCCGCCGCCGCGTTGTCGATGTCCGCGCCTGTGCCGGCGCTCGCGCAGACCGAACCGATCCTGAAGTCGTTCTTCGAGGGCCGGCGCGTCACCGTCAAGATCGACATGCCCGGCACCTCCGACGGCGTCGACGTGCAGGGCGACGCGCGCGAGGCGATCGCCTTCCCGAAGTACCGCGACAACCTGAAGCGCTACGGCACGGCGATTCGCGCGGGCGATCGCGTCACGGTGACCGTCGTCAAGGTGAAGAAGGATCTCATCGAGTTCCAGCTTGGCGGCGGCGGCTATGGCACGTTCGGCGACGACACGAGCACGTCGGTGTCGATGCGCGACGCGGAGAAGACCGAGCGCGAGAAGGAGCTCGAGCGGCTCGTGAAGGACGAGGACGATCGCGATCGCCGCCGTCGCCTGGAGCGCGAGCTCGACGACCTGCGCGAGCGCCGCGAGCGCGAGAACCGCCGCATCGCGATCGCGCGCGAGCGCGCGGAAGACGAGAAGAAGGCGCAGCTCGCCGAGCGGCGGCTGCGCCGCCTCGCGGGACCGCGGGCGACGATGCGCCGGTCGTTGTGTTGCGCGACGAGGCGCCGCTGCCGGCCGGCGACGTCGCGCTGCCGCGCAAGGGCATGCTGCGCGCCGACGCCGAGCGGCTGTACGGCCGGCCGTCGGAAACGTCCGAGCGCCGCGAGGGCGCGCTGTCGGTGACGACGCTGGTCTTCGTCGCCGGCGACCAGCAGATCCGCGCGGACTTCGTCGACGACGTGCTCGTCCGCTATAGCGTCACGTCGAAGTGATGGCGGATTAACCGCGGAGACAAAAGCTAACCGCAGAGACCGCTGAGCGCGCAGAGGTGAGGCGTGCGACCGGCCCGCGAAGCGGGCCGCGCTGACGAAAAAAGCCGGCGCAATCACAAACCCTGAGCTCGATGGTTTGTGTTGCGGCGGCTTTTTGCGTCAGTGCTGCCGGCTGGCGAAGCCAGCCGGCGGTCGCACGCCGCCGTCTTCTCTTCTTCGTGATCTTCGTGTCTTCGTGTGTCTTCGTGTCTTCGTGATTCCGCGCTACAATCCACGCCACTTCAGACAAGGAGCTGGCGCATGGAAGGACGAAAGAAGGCGTCGGATTACCCGCAGGAGCTGCTCGATCTGTTCCACGAGTACCAGCACGGCGACATGAGCCGGCGCGACTTCATGGCGCGTATCCAGAAGTTCGCGGTCGGCGGCCTCACCGCGGCCGCGATCTTCGAGAGCCTCAAGCCGAACTACGCGTGGGCGCAGCAGGTGTCGAAAGACGACGCGAAGATCCGGACGTCGTACGAAACGGTTGCGTCGCCACAGGGCAACGGCAGCATTCGCGGCTACTTCGTGCGGCCGGCGACCGCGAGCGGCAAACTTCCCGGTATCCTCGTCATCCACGAGAACCGCGGGCTCAACCCGTACGTCGAGGACGTCGCGCGCCGCTTCGCCGTTGCGAACTACATCGCGTTCGCGCCGGACGGCCTCACCTCGGTCGGCGGCTACCCGGGCGACGACGAGAAGGGCGCCGCGAAGTTCCGCGAGGTGAACGGCCCGAAGATGATGGAGGACTTCGTCGCCGCCGCGGAATGGCTGAAGAAGCAGCCGCAGTGCACCGGCAAGATCGGTGCGATCGGCTTCTGCTTCGGTGGCGGCATCGTCAACCAGCTCGCCGTGCGGATGCCCGATCTCGGCGCCGGCGCCCCCTTCTACGGCGCGCCGCCCAGCCCCGAGGACGCGGCGAAGATCAAGGCGCCGATGATGCTGCACTACGCCGACCCGACGAAGGACACCGGCATCGGCCAGCGCATTCCCGCATACGAGGCGGCGCTCAAGGAGCACCACAAGAACTATCAGCTGTTCATCTACGAGGGTGCGCAGCACGGCTTCCACAACGACACGACGCCGCGCTACGACGAGGCCGCGGCGAAGCTCGCATGGCAGCGGACGCTCGAATTCTTCAACAAGAACCTTAGATAGAAATTACGGCAGGGCAGGAAGGGAGCGAAGGCAGGACGGGAGGAATTCAGGGCAGGGAGGCAGGAAGGCGGCAAGGACGAAGGGTGAAAGGATGAAAGGATGAAAGGATGAGCGTGAAGGCTGACAGGCCTTCCGACCTTCGGGCCTTCCCGCCTTCGTCATTTCCACCTTTCCTCTTTTCTGCCTTGAACTCCTGCCGTCCTGCCGTCCTGCCTTCCTGCTTTACCGTCTTGCCACTGACACGACTATCGCCAGACGGCGATATCCGATCGATGGCTCGACGCTGACGCCCGATCGCGCGCGGAACGTGGCGAGCTGACGATCGAGGCCGAGCCGGATGGCCTGCGTGCCGACGAAGGTGAGCGCCTGCTGGCCGCGGAACGCGCCGATTGCGGCGGCGCTCAGCCCGATCACCGCGCCCGCGCGGCGCAGGCGCACGTCGTCGCGCAGGCGCTGCTCGATCGGGCGCAGCCGCTCGGAGAGCTGCTCGGCGAAGCGGCGCGCGGCGACCGCCGCGTCGTCGGCCGTGTCGGCGTCCGAGATCGCCGGCGCGACGGCGACCACCGGCGTCCCCCGCGCGACGCGCGGCGCGCGGACGGCGAATTTATCCTGCGCCGCAGCTGAAAAGGGAACCAGCGCGACGATTGCCACCGCCGAAACAACCGCGATCCCACGCATCAGGTGGGACCACTGCAATTCACGCGCCTCAGCCGCTGGGCAGTCGCGCCCTTTTGCGTCTCAGCCCTGCCGTATTGCTGACTCCTCTGTGCGTGCTTGACTCTCTGTGCGTGCTCTGAGTCCTCTGTGCGACCTCTGTGTCCTTGTCGCGCGACGGCCTACGGCTCGCTCTCGATCGAATCGGGGAGCGACGACGAGGCGGACTGGAGGGCGCGGTGCTGCGCCATCGCCTCGCGAATCGCGACGGCAAGGCGATCGACCGCACACGGCTTGATGAGGACGCTCACGGCGCCGACGCGCGACGCGGTCGCGGGCACGTCGAGGCCGTCGAGCGAGGTGAGCATGATGACCGGCACGGTCGCCGTCGCCGGCGTCGATTTGAGCAGCGCGCACGTCTCCCAGCCGTCGAGGCCCGGCATCAGCACGTCGAGCACGATCGCGTCGAACGGTTCAGCGGCGGCGAGCGCGAGCGCTTCTTCGCCGCTCGACGCGGTGATCACCGTCGCCATCTGCTCGAGCATCAGCGCGTAGAGATCGCGGTACTCGACCGAGTCGTCCACCAGGAGCACGCGCGGGCGCCCGTCGCGGCGGCGCGGCGCCGGCGCAACGCCGGGCGGCGCCGCAGGAATCGCGGCCCGCTCGAGCGACGGCGTCATGTCGGGGAAGTCGCCGCACTGCTCGCACTCGAAAGTGCCGCGGCCGAACCACCGCTCAGCGACCCACTGAAGGGGCCGGCCACAATACGGACAGTCGTGCGTGTCGTGCCCTTTGGGATCCATCGCTGTCGACTGGCTGACAGATCGGTGCATTCGCGTGCAGAAACCGTTGTGGTTTCTTACGCGGACCCGGGGGTACAGACGACGAATAGCACGCGCGATGCCAGCTTTGCGGCGCCCTGCGTCTTCGCGGCCCAGCTGGTAGTGCCACAGGTTCTTCCCGGAGCGCGAGTCGAACGCCATGATGTTGCCGTCGCCGTCGCCGGCGAACACGAGGCCCGACCCCGTTGTCAGCACGCCGGACGCCGACACCGACGGATAGCGGAACTCCCATTTCACGGTGGCCGTCACCGGATCGATCGCGCGCAGCGCGCCGAAGTTCTTCTGGTCGCGCGGCCGCGTCGTGCCGCCGGACTCGAATTGCTCGCCCGGCTTGAACTTCTGATCGAACGCGAAGTAGGTGGCGCACGTCTCGCGCGCGGTGACGAAGAACAGGTGCGACGTCGGATCGTAGGACGGCGACATGAAGTTCGTGCCGCCGCCGAGATCGGGGCACGTCTTGGTCCCTTCCTCGTCGGGCAGATGGCCGGGCAGCAGCACCGGGCGGCCGTCGGGCCCGATCTCCTTCGCCCACGTCGTCTCGACGAACGGCCTGGCGACGATCACTTTGCCGGTGACGCGATCGATCGTGTAGAAGAACCCGTTGCGGTTCGCGAACATGACGACCTTGCGCGGCTGGCCGCCGATCGTCAGATCCGCGAGCACCGGCACCTGCGTCGAATCCCAGTCGTGGACGTCGTGCGGTGTGAACTGATAGTGCCAGCGCCGCTGTCCCGTGTCGGCGTCGATCGCGACGAGCGACGCGGTGTAGAGGTTGTCGCCTTCGCGCGCGTTGCTGTAGTAGTCGGGACCGGGGTTGCCGGTGCCGAAGAAGACGAGGTTCTGCTGCGGATCGTAGGTGCCGGTCACCCAGATCGATCCGCCGCCGCGCTGCCACGCGTCGCCGCCGGGCGGCCAACTGCGGCCGCCGATCGGATCGTCGGGCGACGCGACCGTGTAGAAGCGCCACGCCCGCTTGCCGGTCTGCGCGTCGTAGGCGTCGATGAAGCCGCGGATCCCGAACTCGGCGCCGGCGATCCCGACAATCACCTTGTCCTTCACGACGAGCGGCGCAACCGTGGCGGAGTAGCCCACCTTGAAGTCGGCGAGCTCGACGTCCCAGAGCACGCCGCCCGTCTTCATGTCGATCGACACGAGATGCGCGTCGATCGTCGTCATGAAGAGACGGTCGCCGAGCGCGGCGAAGCCGCGGTTCACGGCGCCGCAGCAGACGTGCAGATCGTCGGGGAGGTTGCGGCGGTAGCGCCAGATCGGGCGGCCGGTGCGCGCGTCGATCGCCCACGCGTGGTTGTTGAAGCCGGTTGCGTAGATGATCCCGTCGATGACGAGCGGCGTCGTCTGGAAGCTGCCGAGCGTGCCGGTCTGGAACGTCCACTGCGCGGCGAGCTGGCCGACGTTCTCCGGCGAGATCTGCGTGAGCGGACTATGCCGCGTGCCGCTGTAGTCCCCGCCGTAGGTGAGCCACTTGCCGGGATCCTTGAGGCCGTCCAGCAGATCCTGCGGCGTCACCTGTGGCGCCGCGCCATGGGCGGCGAGCGTGACGGTTGCGGCGAAGGCGATCAGGAGCGTGCGCATGAAGCACTCCTCAGCGGACCGTCGAATCAGGTCCGCGCAGCGTCGTCAGATAGCCGATGAGATCGTTCAGGTCGTTGTCGTTGAGGCGCGCCGTCGTGAAGGCCGGCATCAGCGACTCCTTCTCGTACAGCACCTCGCGCAGATCGGCTTTCAGGTAGCCCTGAATCCGCTCGCGCGTGTCCATGATCTGGATCGAGAAGGCGTCTTCGTTCTTGCGCGTGCCGCGAACGCGCTGGCCGTCCTTGGTCACGAGCGTCACGGTCTCGTAGCCGGGCGGGAACCATTCGGCGGGCGTGCGGATCTCGCGGACGAGCGCGCTGCGCGATCGCGCGGCGCCGATGTGCGAGAGATCCGGGCCGAGCCGCCCGCCGCGCATGCCGATGCGGTGGCAGCCGGCGCACTGCGCGGTGAACACGCGCTGGCCGTTCTCGACGTTGCCGGTCGGCGCCGATTCGGCCGCCGACGCCGCGTTCATATTCCGCAAATACGCGATCACGAGCAGCAACTCGTCGTCGGGCGCGGTGCTTCCCGGCATCTCCGTGCCGGGCACGCCCTTGCGGAGCGTCTGAAAAAGTTTTTCGTCCTGCATGTCGCCGACGAGCGCCGTGAGGTCGGGCCCGCGATAGCCCTTCGCGTCCAGGCCGTGGCAGTCGGCGCACCGGACACGGTAGAGCGCCATGCCGCTGCGAATCGACTCCTTGTTGCCGAGATGCGGGTTGTTGCGCGCCGGGCTCACCTTCGGCGGCTGCGGCTCCTGCGCCGACAGGAGCACCGCGGCCGAAGTGAGCGACACGAAAACGATGAGGAGATGCCCCGCTGATCGCGCGCGCGTCATCTGTCCTCCGAACGAGCCAAAACCACAACCAGAACCCACA
>QHWK01000617.1 GCA_003223775.1 Acidobacteriota bacterium | reverse complement strand
CGGGCAACTTCCGCAACAGCCAGGAAGGGCTCTATGCCGCGGACGCCGCGATCGAGCGCGCGATGGACGACGTGCTGACGGTGCCCGACTGGAACAAGCTCCTCGACGGCTCCACGCAGTCGGCGTTCGTCGACGGCCCGCCGAGCGGCCAGCGCACGCTGCTCGACGGCTCGACGATCGATCTCACGCAGGCGCTGAACATGGCGAACTGCCAGAAGGTCACGACGTGCAGCGCCGCCGACTTGACGGCCATGACCTCCGAGCGGCCGTGGGGCGCGAACAACCCGGTGTGGCGACTGTACGGATACAGCAACCTGCGCGACATGCTGCCGGCGACCGACACGATCAACTCGCCGTACTACGTCATCGCGATGGTGGGTGACGACCCATCGGAGAGCGACGGCAATCCGTTGCTCGACGGCGGCGGCGCAGGCCCGTGTGCCGTGGGCCAGCCGGCGGTCGGGGACCCGCCGCCGTGCAACGCCGGCTACGGCGTGCTGGCGCTTCGCGCCGAGGCGTTCGGCCCGCGCGGCGCCCACAAAGTGATCGAGATCACGATCGCGCGCACGGACACCACCGAGCTCGAGCGCGGCTACACCGGCCAGCGCGGACAAGACGAGCAGAACCGGCGCGCCCGCAAGGCCGCCGTGCAAACCCCCGGCAAGGCTCTGACCATGCAGACGATGACTCTGACTACGGGAGGGATCCACTGATGCGCCGCACACTGCGCCTGGCGGTCGGCGTTTCTGCGGTCGCGTTCACCGCGGCGTCGGCGTACGCCCAGGTGGATCCGTTGAACTTTCTGAAGACGTCGCAGCCCACGCAGGCCGGCGGCGTCGACGCGAAGCCGAACGTCATCTTCGTCGTCGACACGTCGAACCGCATGCAGCGCGACGCGGCGACCGATCTCACGAACGCGACCACCGCTTCCAGCACGAGCAACTACTACGATCCGTTCGTCTACCCGAAGACCGGGGCGCTGTACGAAGGCACGATCGGCGTGAGCGGCGCCAACACGACGGCCGCGTACCGCCGCAAGTACCTCAACATGGCGTTCGCGAACGGCGGCGGCGACAAGTTCACCGCCACGACGATTCAGACCACCGGCGATCAGGACCCGGCGTACGCGCGGTTCGGCGCGCCGACGCGCTTGTCGATCGCCCGCGCGGCGATGTATCAGGCGCTCGTCGAGAACCGCTACGTCGCGCGGTTCGGCCTCGTGCAGATGCGCCAGAAGACGCCGTTCATGCCGGGGGCCGCCGGCAATTCCGGACCCGTGGCCGACGCGGACCTGAGCCAGGCCACGCCGACCGACTCGGGATCCCTGACGGGCCGCTGGAACGTGACGCGGCCGACCGTCGCCGCAGACAACGGTTCGCAGGGATCGTCGCAGGCGGTCGTGATCAAGGCCGACTCCGCGACCGCGAACACGGACGTGCTGAACAGGCTGTCGATCGACATCCGCGGCACGTGGCAGGGCATCGGCGCCGCGCCGAACCCGCTGCCGGCCCCCCTCATTCCCGCCGGCAACGACAACTCGAACCAGGTGGACTCGCCCGTCAAGTACATGCTCGACGACGCGAAGACCGAGGCGGCGCGGCTCGTCGGCGTCAACAACGATCCGACGTGTCGCAACACGATCGTGGTGCTGATCGTCGGCGGCGGGGAAGGGAACAGCGCCGGTCTGGCCAACGCCAACCTCGGGCCCGCCGCGTCGGCGTTCGCCCCGATCAGCGCCGGCCGCCGCGTGCCGATCTACGTCGTCGCGCTGGCGCCGCCGGCGAGCGACGTCGCCGACCTCAAGAAGATCGCCGCGAACAGCGGTGGGCAGTATTTCGAGATCACGAAGGCGCAGATGGACATCGCGCTCGCGTCGCCGACCCAGACCAACACCGGCGGCGTCCTTGCGCCGAGCGGCGTCGTCGTCGTGCCGGAAGCCGTGAAGGCGATCGACACCGCCGTTCAGCACGCGTTCGCGGCGTCGACCGATTTCGACGCGACGCCGGCGGTGCCGCGCGCGACCGATGCGGCGACGCCGGTCGGCAGGATCAGCGAGTTTCAGGTGACGAGCCCGATCATCGGCACGGTGAACCTGAACAACGCGAAGGACATCACGGGCGCGACGCTGCCGATTCCGCAGCCGCCGGACGTGAAGGACAAGCAGGGCAACGTCATCCCGCAGCGCAACAACCTGATGGTGACGACGGCGTTCAATCTGCCGTCGTTCGACGCGTCGATGCGCGCGTTCAGGACGTACAAGGCGACGGCCGACTCGACGCAGCCGTCCGGCTGGAAGTTCAGCTCCGATGGAACGGCGTTGTGGGTCGCGGCGACGCCAAGCGATCCGAACCAGCGCAATCTGTTCACGGCCAAACCCGACGGCACGATCATCCCGTTCACGACGGCCAGCGTGGCCGATCTGGCGCCGCTGATGAACCTGTCGCCCATCGACGCGGCCGCAGTCATTTCGGCGGTGCGAAGCCTCCCGCTCGGCGCCCCGGTCGACTCGACGCCGGCGTTCCTCAACCCGCCGTCGCTCGATCCGCCGCCCGACGACTCCTATCCGGGATTTGCGTCCGCGAACAAGGCCCGGCGGACGCTGATCTGGATCGGCACCAACCGCGGCTTCCTCGAGGCGATCGACGCGCGCACCGGCCTCGAGGTGTGGGGCTTCGTGCCGCTCAACCTGCTGCCGAAGCTGCGCACGCTGCGCGATGGCCAGCCGGTCGGCAACTTCGACTTCTTCGTGGACGGCTCGGCGAAGGTGTCCGACGTGAAGCTCCCCGGAACCTGCACCTCGGATAAGCCGTCGGAGTGCTGGCGCACGCACCTGATCATGGGCGAAGGCGCCGGCGGTACGTTCTATCAATCATTCGACGTCACCATGTGGTCCGAGACTTCGTCACTCGCAACGTGTGTTGCGCCCGACGATGATACGGTGACGACATTGCTCGGCTGCTTCAACAATCCGTCGCTCATCAAGCTGAACTGGGCGTTCCCGAGCTACACCAGCTTCGATCCGACGTTGCCCGTCGCCGTTCACTG
>QHWK01000616.1:1744-4672 GCA_003223775.1 Acidobacteriota bacterium | reverse complement strand
GCCGGATCCGAGACGTACTCCGTGTACGCGTCGCCCGGCGCCGGCGGATCGAACGACAGGACGCCGCGCGGATGCAGATAGAGGTCGGTCGGCGTCGACGGCGGCGGCCACGCGGAATAGGTGCGCCACGAGTTCGATCCGGTCTGGAACGTGGACGCCTTCCACGGAAATTTCCCGCCCTCGCCGTGCAGCCAGTAGCGGAACCACGGCGCCTCGATGCGCTCGCGGAACTCGAGCGCGGTGTCGTGCCCGCCGAAGGTCACCAGCCCGATCGAGTCGGCCGTCGGCGCGTGCCACTGGCCGTGGAACCACGGCCCGGCGACGATGAAGTTGTAGCGGTTGGGATCGCTGACCTCGGATCGCTTGTAGATCTCCCACGGCCCCCACGGATCCTCCTGATCCCAGAAGCCGGCGACGTTCAGATTCGGCACGAACGCGCCCTTGATCTGGCGCACCCACGCCTCGTCCTTCCAGAACGCGTCGTAGTCGGGATGCTGCACGATCGAGTTCCAGTACGGAATCGTTCCGTGCAGGTACTTCGCGTTGATGTTCGACAGCGGTCCGAGCGAGAGGTACCACGAGTAGGTGTCGTAGGTCTCGAACGTGAAGTTCGTGTTCGCGTTCTTGTCCGCCTGCTCGAGCACGGCGTACTCGAACGCGTAGCTCTCGCGCAGCGCGCCGTACCGGTGGTCGTCGTCGTTCATCCATTGATCGGCGGGCGACGCCTGCTCCGAAATCGCCTTCAGCGCCGGGTGCGGGCGCAAGAGCGTCATGGCCGAGGTGAGGCCGTCGTACGACACGCCGAAGATGCCGACCTTCCCGTTGTTGTTCGGCACGTTCTTCACGAGCCAGTCGATCGAGTCGTAGGCGTCGGTCGTCTCGCTCGTCGCCTTCGGATTCTCCGGGTCGGCCTTCGACGACAGCTCGAAGGTGCCTTCCGATCCGAACCGGCCGCGCAGGTTCTGGACGACGAAGATGTAGCCGTCGCGCGCGAGCGCGGCGAGCGAGCCCTGCCCCGCGCCGGCGGCGCTCGACGGCACGCCGTACGGCGAGCGCCGGATGAGGATCGGCAGCGGCCCCTTCGCGTTGGTCGGCGCGAGAATCACCGTCTCGAGCTTCACGCCGTCGCGCACCGGCACCATCACCTTCTGGTACGCGTACGCAGGCGTCTGCGCGCCGTCCTGGCTCGCGATGAAGAGAGCCGCAGCAGCGGCCGACGCGAACAGACGTCCTACCATGCGCACTCGCTCCTTGCCGCGTGATACGGCGTGCCCTTCGCCGCGTTGACGAGCGCCTCCGCCGCCTGATCGATCTGCTCGATGAAGTACGCGTGGAACCGCGCGGCGCGCTCGAGCCCCTCCGCCGGCACCGCTTCGTACACGTCGCCGGACGAATGATAGAAGGTGCCCGACTGAATCATCTGCGTCATCGGCACGTTCAGCGCGCGATAGCCGCCGAGATCGCCGGGGACGCCGCTGGCCGGCGCCTGATACGTCGCCACGCCGAAGCAGCGCGGCGCGCGCGACCACAAATCGATCAGGAACGGCGACTGGTTGGTGACGCCGACCGCTTTTGCGCTCTCCGTGACGCTCGTCTCCCACACCATGCCGGTGTTGGTCGCCGCGCGCGTCTTCCCGCGCACGACGTCGAGATACGCGACGTGCTCGAGGTTGATGACGAGCAGCGTGTCGTTTTTCAGCTCCGGATGCGACGCGAGGAGCGACGCCGGGCCGTTGCCGGGACCGTGGTGGCCGCCGCTGGCGACGAACATCAGCGTGTGCTTCGGCTGGGGACGCCTCGCCAGGTAACGCGCGAGGCCGACGAGCACGGCGAGGCCGCTCGCGTTGTCGTCGCCGCCCTGGAAGTAGCCGTCCGCGTGCGCGTTGACGACGATCCGTTTCGTCGTCTCGCCCGGGATCGTCGCAACGCCGTTGGCGGCGGTGAGGCCGCTTTTTTCCTCTGACGCGAGCGCGACCGTGATCTTCAATCGATCGAGCAGGCCGGCGTTCGCCGCCTTCCCGATCGTCTGCTCGAGGAACCAGCCGTCCTCCCCGCCGACGATGAAGCAGGGAGATCTGCCGCACGCGAACCGGGGATCGTAATAGAACGCGTTGCCCGGCCCCTCGACGGCCTGGACGACGCCGAGCGCGCCTCTGGCCGCGAGCTTCGCCGCGACGCCCTGCTCCGCCGATCCGAAGAGCGACGGCTCCGGCCGGACGTGGACGACGGCGATCTTTCCGCTGACGTCGCGCCCGGCGAGATCGGCGTCGGTGCCGCGGCCGGCGAAGACGACCGGCGCGGTGATCGAGCCGCCCGCGATCGTCGCGCCGCCCGCCTGCGGCAGCGCCGACTGCAGCGTCACGGTTTCGGTGCCGGCGCCGAACGCGGGATCGCCGACGATCTGCACGCGCCACGACTCGGGCGTCCACATCGTGCCCTGCACCGGATAGCGCTGGACCGCGGCGTCCTTCAACCCGGCGGCCTTCAGCTCGCCGACCGTCCACTCGATCGTGTGCATGAAGGCCGGCGTCGCCGCGCGCCGGCCCCAGATCTTGTCGCCGGCCGCGAGGCTCTCGAGCGAGAAGTCGACGATCTTCCGGTGATCCCTCTTGAGCGCGGCGCCGTCGAGCAGTTCGTCGGGATGGCCGGAGCGATGCGCGATGTGCACCGGCACCGGCGCGAACGCGGCGTCGTAGCGCATCACGGGCTTGCGCGGATCGCTCAGCGGCGGCGGCAGCGGCGTGCCGAACCACGCCTTCGTCTGCGCCGATTCCTCCTGCGCCGCGGCGATCGCGGCGGCGGCGATGCAGCCGCCGAGCGCGAACAAGAGTCGTCGACCGCGCATGTGCGCTCCTTTATCGGATCCAATGTAGGGCGACCCTTTCAGGGTCGCCAGGCGAGGCGACCCTGAAAGGGTCGCCCTACGCC
>QHWK01000616.1:0-1611 GCA_003223775.1 Acidobacteriota bacterium | reverse complement strand
CGTCTGAAAGGAGTCGACGATGCGGCTGCGGGATGCGTTTTCGGCGAGAACTCGATCGGGCGCACGCGACCAGTCGTAGACGCCGCCGCCCGGCGCGAACGCCGGCGGCACGTAGCACGAGTTCGGCTCGTCGTGCGGAAACACGATGCTGTCGAAGCCCGGGTTCACCTGGAACGAGAACAGCAGATCGCGCGACGCGCAGTTCTGCGCGTGCAGCGGCCAGACATCAGGCGAGACGTAGTTGTCGAAGAGCGCGATGCCGTCGAAGCCGCCCGCCTGCGTGCGCGCCACCTGCGACGAATCGGCGAGCAGCGTCAGATGATCGAAGTCGCGGCGCAGCAGCTCGCGGATCGTATCGGTCTGCCGCCGCCACACATCGTCGGCCGCGTAGTCGCCGACGGGACTGGTGGCGCCGTGGCAATCGGTGCCCGTCGGCAGGAGAATCGTGCGGAACGACTTGAAGACCGGCCCCGACGAGCCGTCGGCGCGCTCGAGCAGCAGGAAGCAGTCCCAGCGGCGGCGGTCGCCGTAGTTGCGGACGAGATACATGAGATCGCGCGCGTAGTGCTGCGCGTGATCGTCGGCGTACGGCTCGACGTAGAAGGCGACGTGGATGTCGTGCGCCGCCATCACGTCCATCAGCGTCTCCGCAATCCAGCGCGCGTGCTGCTCCATGACTTTCGTCGATCGCGAGTCGTACAGGCCGAGCGCCGGCACGTAGTTCGATCCGAAATCGGCCGGAGGATGATGGCCGCCCTCCGGCCAGTGCTCCCACGGATCGTTGCGGTACCACGGGTAGTACTCGAACGCGAAGTGGCGGCGGAGGTCTGAGAAGCGATCGAGAATCGGGCGCCGCTCGACGGCGGCGGCGGAGGCCGCTGACGAGCCGGCGAGCAGCCCGGCCCCGGCCATGGCCGCCGACTGCATGAACGACCGCCGGGAGATGCCGCGCTGCATGGCGAGGTGAGCCGCGATCCTACCACCGCGCCGCGCTACGCCGGCAGCCGCTTCAGCAGCGCGCTCGCCTTGCGAAACCACGGCCGCTCATGCCGCCGCAGGTAGCGCGGCATCGTCGGCTTCTTGGCGAGGATGCGGCCGGCCCATTCGCGCGCCTCGGCCGTTCGCTGCTCGGCGGCGAGAAACGACGCGTAGTTGTAGTAGGTCTCCGATACCGTGGAGATGTCGGTCGCGCGCGTGAAGAGCGCATCTGCCTCCTGCGGATCGCCCGCCCGGCTGTGGGCGTGCGCGAGCAGGCCGAGCGCGCGATGGAAGTCGTACTTCGGATCCTTCGCGACGACGCGTTCGAGATCGGCAAGCGCGCCCTTGAAATCGTCCAGCTCGAGCTCGGCGAGGCCGCGCCGATAGAACGGATCGAGCGAATCCGAACGCGAGGTCGCGATCACCTTGTCGTACAGGTCTTTCGCCCTCGCGAACTTTCGTTCCTCCAGCAGTAGATCGGCGAGCTCCTCCAGGTTTCCAACGGCTGGATTGTCGATGACGATCTGCTCGAACTGCCGGATCCGCCGCCGCCGCGAGAACGCTTCCAGCGAACCGACGACGAGGTTCACGTCGGGCAGCACTTCGGCGACGATGTAGACGAGGGCGCCGAGG
>QHWK01000615.1 GCA_003223775.1 Acidobacteriota bacterium | reverse complement strand
CGAGACGTAGACGGGCATCGGCGCGATCGTCGGCCGGTCCGTCGGCACGCGAATCGGAATGCGCACGCGTCCCACGTCGTTCGGCACGATGACGCTCGCGAACTCCTTCGTCCACCTGAAGCGCGTCCCGTCCTCGGCCGTCTCCCACTCGTAGAAGCCGTCGATCGAGTCCGAGCGCGCGAGCCCGAGAGGGCCGCGCCACGCGCTCACGAGCGCGCCGAGGGCGATCGCGGCCGCGCCGGCGGCGATCGCCGTCCGCCGCCGCTTCGGATGCGCAACGGACGAGGCCGCCCAGGCGCCGATCGGATCGCGATTGAGGAGCGTCGACTCGGCGAGCGCTGCCGCGAGGCCGAGCTGCAGCGCGAACGGATACGTCGCTTCGCCGACGAGCAGCGGATGCCCGGTCGCGCACGTGCCGAGAAATGCGGCGAGGCCGGTGGCCGCGCCGGCGAGCCTCGCATCGGTCGGCGTCCGGCGAAGCGCGCGCAGCACGATCGTGAAGCCGCCGGCGATCCAGATCACGAACAGTGCGAAGCCGACGATGCCGAGCTCGGCGGCGATCTGGAGAAAGTAATCGTGCGCGTTCTCGGCGCCGTAGGTCCACGCGAGCTCGGCCGACATGAACAGCGGCGAAAGGCGCGCGTACTGGCCGACGCCGACGCCCAGGAGCGGCCGCGCTTCGATCATGCGAAACGTCGTCGTCGTGAATTGCCCGCGCAGCTCGGCGCCGCGCTGTGTGCGCCCCGCTTCGACGCGCTGCGCGACGACGCCGGCGGCGACGACGACCGCGACGAACACCGCGCCGACAATCGCCGCGCGGGCGCCGCGCGAGAGGCGAGAGGTCGCGATCGCCGCGAGGGCGACGGCGGCGGCGAGGCCAACGCTGCCGAACGCGCTGCGCGATTCCGAGAACCACAAGCCGATGGCGATCGTGGCGGCCGCGGCGATCCACGGCAGGCGCGCGGCGCCGCGCGCGCGCGCCGCCATGCCGACCGCGAGGCAGACGACCATCGCGAAGTAGCTGCCGGCGGCGTTCACGTCCGCGACGTGGCCGCTGATGCGGTAGCCGTTGACGGCGTAGCGCGCGAGCGCGCTCGCGATGCCGATGCGGTACCAGACGAGCACGCTCGAGATCGCCGCGGCCGTCGCGGACGCGACGAGAATCGCCGGCAGCGCGACGGCGATGCGCGGACGTTCGCGAAACAGGATCACGGTGACGGCAGCGAGCGCCAGCATCTCGAGCAGCCGCGCCGCGTCCACGATCCCGAGCGTGTTGGCGCTCGGGTAGAAATACATGTAAATGAGATGACGCACGGCGTCGGTCGGCGCCGACGTGGCGCGCAGCCGCCACGCGACGGTGGCCATCGATGCGACGATCGCGCACGCGAGGAGCCAGGCGGCGGCCGCCGCCGGCGCTCGCGGTCCCCGGCGATCGGCGTGCGGACGCGCGATCCACGCGAGCAGGAACGCGACGACCATCGCTTCGCCGATGCGGAAGTCCGGGTCGTCGATGAAGGCGGCGGCGAGCTGCCCGAGCGGCGCGACCGCCGCGGCGGCGAGCAGGCCGTGGACCGGCGCGGCGATCGCGAGCGCGAGCGTCGCCGCGATGACGAGCTTCGTGGGCCAGCCGATGTTGAAGGCGAGTGAGGCCGCGACGACCCAGAACGGAATCGCCGCGAGCGCGGCACGGACCGGCGTCGATCGCCAGACGCCCGGCGCCGGCGATCCGGCGTCGGCGCCCGCGATGATCGGAACGTACACGCCGGCTCGCATTTTATCCGATTTCAGATGAACATGCGGTCGGCCCGGAGCCGGAGCGAGGAGCGGACGCGGCGATGATCCAGCAGGTCGTTGAAGTGCTCAAGGTGATCGGCCGGCCGGCGTCGATCACGTTCATCCTGTTCGTGCTCGCCGTCGGCGTCGCGCTCGCGTTCCGCCGCCGCACCGAGCGCGGCGCGCGCTGGTACTTCGTCGCCGTCGTCGCGGCGTACTGGGTGCTGTCGACGCCGGCGTGCGCAGAGCGCCTCGTCGAGTGGGCGGGCCGTCCGTACGTGCCGCTCGCCGCGGCGGCCGAGGCGCGCGGCGCGCGGATCGTCGTCGTGCTCGGCGCCGGCAACAACACGATCCAGTCGCGCGGCTTCGTGTTGAACGAGGTCACGGAGGAAGCGGCGCTGCGCGTGCTCGAAGCGGTGCGGTTGTACCGGCTGCTCGATCGGCCGACGATCCTCGTGTCGGGCGGCATCACCGGGCGCGAGGTGGGATCGGCGCCCGAGGGGGACGCGCTGCGGCGGACCGCCGAATCGCTGGGCGTTCCGGCGAGCGACATCCTCGTCGAGAACGAATCGAAGACCACGCGCGAGGAATCGATCGTCATCGCGCGGATGCTCGCCGGGCGCACGGCGCAGCCGATCGTGATCGTGACGTCGCCGACGCACATGGCGCGCGCGCTCGCGGTCTTCCGCGCCGTCGGGTTCGACCCGATTCCGTCCGCGGCCGCGTACAAGTCCGATCATTCGCTCGAGCGCTACCGCTGGGCGCCCAACGATCTCGGGCTGCTCCTGTTCCAGGGATTCGTCTACGACGAGGCGGCCCAGCTGTACTACCGCGCGCGCGGCTGGATGCCCAAGTAAACGATTCACGCCCATTTCCCCGCGCCGGTGTCAGGTACGTGTCAGGCACGTGTCTGGCACATCCCTCGCACCGGAGGGCGGGGCGGCCGCGGACGTCGGATTATGATGGGCCCCCCGAGCCATGGACCACGCCTTCACCGTCGGCGTCGAGGAAGAGTTCCAGATCGTCGATCCGCACACGTGGGAGCTGCGCTCGCACGTCTCGGAGCTGCTCGCGTCGAGCGCGTCGGTGTTCGGCGACTCGATCAAGCGCGAGATGCACCAGTCGATTGTCGAGGTCGGAACGAAGATCTGCGCGAACGTCGAGGAGCTGGCGGAGGAGATCATCCGCAACCGGCGCGGCCTCGCGGACGCGGCCGAGCGCACCGGGCTTCGCATCGCCGCCGCCGGCACCCATCCGTTCTCGAACTGGATGGACCAGGTCATCT
>QHWK01000614.1 GCA_003223775.1 Acidobacteriota bacterium | reverse complement strand
CGGCCGCGATCACGCGGTGGCAGGGCACGTCGGGCCGCCGGCAGCCGCGCATCACGTTGCCGACGGCGCGCGCCGCGCGCGGCCGGCCCGCGAGCGCCGCGACGTCGCCGTAGGTGGCGACGCGCCCCGGCGGGATGCGCCGGACCACCCACAGCACGCGCTGTGAAAACGGATCGGACGCTCCGGCGGCTCGCTTTCTCGATCGCGTGCGCACGTGGTAAGAGGCGCCGCTCTACTGGATGCAGGCCAACACGCGGCCTTCGGTCTTCATCGACAGGCCGGCAATCGCCGCGAGCGTCGGCGCGATGTCAGCCGGCGTCGCCGGCTGCTGATACAGGCCGCTCTTGATCCCGGCGCCGACGAAGAGAATCGGCACGCGCTGATCGTCGCGCGACGCGGTTCCGTGCGTCGTGCCCGTCGACGAGATCATCCAGCCGGGCTTCGCCGCGAAGACGATGTCGCCGCTGCGGCCGGGGAAGTAGCTGAGCGCCGCCGCCCGCAGCAGCGGATCCTTCTCGTTCGCGCCGCCGCGCACCTCGTCGCTCATGAACACGCGCTGCACGCCGGGGCGCGCCTCGATCGCGCCGATCACCTTCGCCGCGACGTCGCGCGACTTCCGGATCTTGTCGTACACGCCGGGCTCGAAGTAGAGGTCGTTCGTATCCAGCACGGTGACATGATGACCGGCGCCGAGCGCCGGGTGCAGCGCGTCCTCGATCGCCGTCACGAGCGCGCTGCCGTCGATGCGGCCGGCGTCCTTGCCTTCCGCGACGAGCTGCTCGGGAATCGGCGTGACGCCGTGGTCCGCCGACAGCGCGGCGACCCATTGATCCTTCCCGACGCGCGCGTCGAGCGCGTCGAACAGCGCGCCGATCGTCTTGTCGAGCCGTGCGTAGACATCCTGGATCTCGTGGCTGCGCGGCCCGAACGCGTGTCCGGCCAGATCGGGCGTCGAGAAGCTGATGGCGAGGACATCGGTCGACTCGTGGCGTCCGAGCTTGAACGACTCGGCGAGCGACGTTGCGAAGCGCCCGAGATACGCATCGGCGAACGGACTGCGCTCCCACTGCGCGAAGTAGGTCGCGTCGGGCTCGCCCTCGGCGCCCTTGAGGACGTGCGGAAAGCTCCGCGTCCATCCCTGCGGCGGCGCTTCGCCGATCCCGTCGTCGGGACCGGTGTAGGACGCCGCGGGCAGCATGCGATCCCACGTTTTGCCGAAGTCGGCCGTGATCGGGTTGGCGTCGATGAACGCCTTCACCGTCGGGTTCGGGCCGTCCCCGTAGACCGACGACGTTTCCCATCCTTCGAGCCCGTTGGTCAGCCAGGTGACGACGTCGCCGCCGTGGCCGGCGAGCATGATCGCGCTGCGCGCTTTCAGCGACAGCGAGACGATGTGCGCGCCGCGCCGCGTGCGCAGCAGATCCGTGAAGGTCGGCACCTGCAGGCGGTACGCGCTGTCGCCGCCCTTCACCTCGACGCCGTAGCCGATGCCGCGCGCCGCCGGATCCTGCGAGCACGTCGTCTGCTGCTTCGCGTCGCGGTCCCACCACGCGTTCTGGATGATGCCGTGCAGGTGCGGAAACGATGCGGTGGCGATCGTCGCGTGGCCGGCGCACGTCACCGTCGTCAGGTACGGGTAGGCCGCCTGCTGGAACCAGGCGCCCTGCGTCACCATCCGCTTCAGGCCGCCGGTCCACTGGGCGTTGAAGCGATCGACGTAATCGGCGCGCATCTGATCGACGACGATGATGACGGCAAGCTTCGGCGGGGCGCCGGGCGCCGCCTGCGGCGCGCTCCAGCAGATCCCGGCGAATGCGATGGCCGCGGCGACCAGGCGCCCCTGCATGTTGCGAGAATTTTACATCAGCATCAGCGGATCGAAGGGGAAGTCGGCCGGGTCGAGCGGCGCGATGATGGACGAGGGACGCTCGGCATCCTCCCCGTGCTCCCAGAGATTCAGCTCGTAGGGCAAGTCGAGCCGTTTGCCGTCGCGCGCGACGAGCACGCGCACGTGCGGGCGATAGGGATCCGGCGCGTAGACGTTGACCACGACGGCGACCTCGCCGGTGTTGAGCCGCACGAGATTGCCGGCCGGGTAGATGCCAATCAGCTGCACGAACCGGCGCACGAGATGCTGATCGAACTGCTGGCCGTCGTTCCGCTTCAGGACCGCGAGGATGCGGTCGGTCGGAAACGCCTGCTGATATTGCCGCTGCGATCGCATCGCGTCGTACACGTCGGCGATGCTGCACAGCATCGTGCCGACGTTGAGCGCCGCGCGCTTCACGCGCGTGGGATAGCCCGATCCGTCGATGCGCAGATGGTGCTCGAACGCGACGACCGGCGCGAGCGTCGGCACCTCGGGCGTCATGCGGAGGATCTCGGCGCCGTCGACGACGTGGCGCTTCATGACATCGAACTCGGCGTCGGTGAGCTTGTCGGGCTTGTTGAGGATCTCCTTCGGCGTGCGCACCTTGCCGATGTCGTGCATCAGCGCGGCGAGGCCGAACTCGCGCAGAAGCGGCCCGTCGATGCCGAGGCCGCGCGCCTGGCCCATCGTGAGGATCGAGACGTTCACCATGTGCGTGAACGTGTAGTTGTCGTAGTTCTTGAGCGTGGTGAGCGCCAGCAGCGCCGTCCGGTTCTGCGCCACCGCCTGCGCCAGCCCGTCGATCATCGTCCGCGCCATCGTCGGGTCGGGCTTGCCTTCGCTGGCCGCGCTGTCCCAGACGTCGCCGGCGACGGTGACGGCGTCCTGATAGAGCCGTTTGATCGTCGCCATATCGGTGAGGCTGCCCTCGACCCGCTGCTCGACGCTCACCCGTCCGACGCGGATGTGCGGGATCGCGGGAAACTCCTGCGGCTGATCGCCGGGACCGGCCGTGCGTCCTTCGATCGTCGTGATCGCCTCGATGAAGGCGGCGAGCTCGTCGGCGGTGACGCCGCGCTCGACGGTGATCCGCTCGACGCCGCTCTGCTGCAGGCGGCGGATCAGCGGGCCGAGCGTGTCGAGAGCGATTCGAGGTTGCGCGCGATGATCGGGTGGCCGGCGGAGTAGAGCTGCGCCGAGCGCAGCGACGCCGCGAGGCGGCGGAGCAGCTCGTCGGCGAGCTGAAAGCGCGGCGCGGTCACGGCTCGCCGCCTCCGGCCGCGCCGCGCGCCGGGCGGCGGCGCAGCATGGAGAGCTCGGCGCGCGCGGCGGACCGGATGCCGCGCGACCCGCGCTCCACCGCTTCCTCGAGCACCGACGTCGCCTCAGGCGTGCCGATCCGCGCGATCGCCGCGGCGGCGGCGTGGCGCAGGGCGGCCGTGCGGCGCGGCGCCCACCACTCGCCTTTGTAGAGCGCCGCGCGCAGCGGCGCGACGCCGGCTGGATCGCGCAGCGCGCCGAGCGACTCGATCGCGCGCAGGTAGATCGGCGCCAGCGCGCCGCGGTGATCGACGTGGCCGAGGATGTAGGTGAAGAGCGGCGTCGACCGCTCGTCGCGGACCGTGCCGATCGACTGCATGATCGCGTCGCGCGAGCGCGTCGTGCCGCTCGTGAGCGCCTGCTCGAGGATCCGGAACGCCGCGTCGGTGCCGATGTTGAGGATCGCGCGCACCGCCTCGCGCTGCACCTGCGGCTCGTTGTCGTCGAGCAGCTCGGTGAGATCGGGCAGCGATTCGCTGCCGCCGAACTGCCGCATCAACTGAATCGCCGTGCGGCGGACCGCCGGGTTCTGCGACGTCTTCAGGCGCTCGATCGTCCGCCGCCCGACCGATCCGAACGCGAGGAGAATCGACGTCAGCCGCTCGCGCGTCCGCGGACGCTCCTCGACGGAGAGCGCCTCGGCCAGCGGGCGCACGAGCACTTCGCCGAGCGACACGCACATCGCCTTCACGCGCTCGAACTGCGCGTCGTCGATCGTCGCGAGGTGCGTCGTGACGTGGCGCATCATCGAGCCGGCGATCAGGAGATCGATCGCCGTCATCGCGTGCTGCCGGCGCACGGGCGACGGTGACTCCGCCGACACTTCACGGACGAGCACCGACACCACTTCGATCGCGGCGTCGAAGTCGCCGACGAGCAGCAGATCCTCGAGCAGGCCGATGACCGGCTTCATCAGCTCGCCCCACTTCGCGTCGTCCGGCTCGATGCGGAGCAGATCGAGGACGAGCGTCAGGTCGAGCGCGCGGAGCGCGGTCGTCGCGATCGTGCCGAGCCAGACGCTGATCCGCTCGGGCGGATCGTCGCTCACGCGCTCCACTTCGACTGCCTTGGTGCGCGACCCGGAGAGCTCGCGGCCGTACTCGTCGGAGACGAACGTCTCGTCGGAGTACGAGGTGAGCAGCTTCTCGGCGACGTGGTTCCACACCGACTCGAAGCCCTCGGTGCTGCCGAGCGGCGACGCGGCGACGTCTTCGCGCGCGAGCGCCAGCAGCCGCTCCTGCTGCTCCGGCTCGCGCACGAGCGTCTGGAACGCGAGCGCGAGCCGATCGGTCGGCGCGCTCTCGGCGATCACGTGGCGCGACACGAAGCGCGCGATCGTGTGATCGGTCATGCGGCTCACGACGGCCTGCATCAGCCGCGGCCCCTCGTCGTCGTGCTGTTCGTGGAGCAGGCCGAGCATCACCTCAGGCGACACCTGGCCGATCGCCGACGCCATGTTCCGCAGCACCGGCTCGAGCCGCTCCGGGTCGCTCTTCGAGACGACGTCGACGATGCCGCGCAGCATCCGCATGAGCGCCGCCGTTTTCGCGGTGATGCCGCCGCCCGCGTCGACGCTTTGTTCGAGCGTCGACATCAGCGCCGCCAGGCGTTCGCTGTCGATCGCGATGCCGAGCAGCTCCTTGATGCCCTCTTCGTCGAGCTCGAAGACGCTGCCCTGCAGACAGTTGGCGATCACGCGATCCCAGACCGCCGCCTCGCCGCCCGCGCGCTCGCGCAGCACTTCGGCGTAGTCGATCTCCCGCAGCTCGAGGTGCCGTCCCGCCATCGTCGTCCAGACGCGCGAGATGCCGCCGTCGACGCGGACCGACTCCGGCGTGCGGCCGAGCAGCAGCAGGAACGAGCGCCACGCGTCCACGTCGCCGCCGGGATGGACGATCAGCTGTCCGATGAGATGCCCGTGCAGCAGCGTGGCGAGCTCGGCGATTGCGGCGTCCGGGCGCGCGGGCGGACGATCGTCGAGCAGCAGCAGGTCGGGAAGGACCATGATGCGCAGCGGCGCCGTGAGCGCCGCCGGCGACGTGATCTGCGGTGGCGGCCGCGTCGAGCGGCTCGGGCGCCGGCCGGGCCAGCGCGCTCGCGAGCTCCTGATGCGCCTCGCTCATGCCGTTGCTGTCACCACACCACGATTATTTACGGGAATTTCATGTTTACAGGAATTTCAACGGATCGATATCGACCGACTCGGGATCCACCGCCTCGACGACCGCGTACGGATGCTCGCCGCGGCTGTCGCGCTCCCACGTGTTGGCGAGAACCGGCTCCTCGATCATCGCGCCGGTCCTGTCCGTGAGGATCTTCACCTGCGGGCGGAACGGATCGGTCGGATGCTCGGCTGTAACGACGGCGAGCTCGTCGCCGCTCAGACGCACGAGGTTGCCGACCGGGAAGAGGCCCATCAGGTTGACGAAGCGCTTCAGGAGGATCTGATTGAAGGCGGGGTTGCCCTGCTCGCCCATGATGCTGCGGATGCGCGCGGTCGCGAGCCCCTGGCGGTACGGGCGATTGCTGCGCAGCGCGTCGAAGACGTCGGCGATCGAGACGATCATCGTGCAGAGATTCAACCGGCGGCTGCCGATGTTCTCGGGATAGCCGCTCAGATCCTGCTTCAGGTGGTGCTCGAACGCGACGATCGGCGCGAGCGCCGGCATCTCGGGCGTGCGCCGCAGGATGTGCGCGCCCTCCACGACGTGGCGCTTCATGATCTTGAACTCGTCGCTCGTGAGCTTGTCAGGCTTGTTCAGGACGTCGAGCGGCGTGTGGACCTTGCCGATGTCGTGCATCAGCGCGGCGAAGCCGAACTCGCGCAGGAGCGGCCCTTCGATGTTGAGCGATCGCGCCTGCGCCATGGCGAGCGCGGCGACGTTCACCATGTGCGTGAAGGTGTAGTTGTCGTATTTCTTCAGCGCGGTGAGCGCCATCAGCGACGTGCGATCCTGCGTCACGAGGCGTGCGAGGCCGTCGATGATCTTGCGCGCTGCGGCCGGATCGGGCTGGTCGCCGGCCTTCGCTGCGTTCCAGAGCGATTCCGCAGTCTCGACCGCGGCGCTGTACACGCGGCGCGCTGCCGCGATGCCCGCCTGCTCGTCGCTCACCTCGTCGACGACGATGCGGCCGAGCGTGACGTTGCGGACGCCCTTCGCGGCGAGCCGATCGGGCAGCGGGACGTGCGACGCGCGATCGCCGAAGACCGAGAGGAGATTGCCGACTTCCGCGCGCGACAGGCCGCGCGACAGCGTGACTTTCTCGATGCCGCGATCGCGCAGATCGCGCGCGAACCCGATGAGCGACGCCGTGCCCCGCGGCAGGCGCATGCCGTCGACGACGACCTCGTCACCGATGAATCCGATGACGACGTGCGGGGAGCTCTGGAGGCGTTCGGTCGCGGCGGTGGTGAACGCGTCGATGCCGCGCTGCACCAGCGGATGGCTCGGGGAGTAGAGCTCGGTGCCGCGCAGCGCCGCCGCCAGGCGCCGAATCAGCTCTTCCGCCTTTTTCTGATCCACCCAGCCTCTAGCCCCTGCTTTTCGCGGCGGCGATCTTCTTCAACATCCGGTCGCCCTTCTGCGCGGCCTCCTCGATCGCCGCGGCCGCCTTCGGCGTGCCCACGCGCGCGAGCGCCTCGACGCTGTGCTCCTTGAGGCCGCGCGCCTTGCGGCGGCCGAAGAACGACGTCCGGCGCGCCATCTTCACGAGCACCGGCACCGCGCCGTCGGTGCCGACCGTGCCGAGCGCGTCGATCGTCTCGAGCACCATCTCGTGATCCTTGCCGAGCGGCTGGCTCTCCTCGAGGATCCGCACGAGCATCGGGACCACGCGCGGATCGCGTCCGCTGACGAGCGCGTCGATCACCGCCTTGCGCACCTCGCCGCTCGCGGCGCGGAGCACCGTCTGAATCGCGCGCGCCGCCGCCGGATCCTGAATCGCGCCGAGCGCCGTCACGGCCTCGCGCGCGACGCGCGGATCGGTCTGCCGCAGCAGCGGCTGGAGCAGCGGCACCGCGTCGGGCGCCGCGATGCGTCCCAAAAGCTTCGCCGCGCGCAGCTGCACGAACCAGCGCGGGTCGCCGACGAGCGACGCGAGCCGCGTCACCGCCTTCCCACCGAAGGCGGCGATCACCGGCTCGACGCGCGCGGTCGTCACGTTGTCGGCCTCGACCGCGATCGCCGGCTTCATCGACTCGATCGTCGTGACGCCGATCGTCTCGATCACCTCGCGGATCTCGCGCCACGCCTCGTCGTCCACGTCGCCGATGAGCGCCACCGTTTCGCGCATCGCGAGCGAGTCGCCGAGGCGATCGAGCGCCTGCCGCGCGGCGTCCTGGCCGAGGCTCTTCGGCGTCGACGCGCGCTGCTGCAGCGCGCGGGAGACGGTCAGCGCGTCGGCGTAGGCGCCCGACATCAGCAGGTCCTCGGTGAGCGCCTCCATGTCGGCCGCGATCGCGGCGGCGCGCGACGCGTCCTCCTCGATCGTGAACAGATCGATCAGCATCCGCACCGAGAGCGCGCGCACGCTGTCCTTGCCGAGGCTGTCCATCCAGACGGTGAGCTCCGGCGGCAGCGGGA
>QHWK01000613.1 GCA_003223775.1 Acidobacteriota bacterium | reverse complement strand
GGCCAACGGTGAGTTCCTGGCGATGTACGACCGGGCGGTCGCCGCGCTCGACGACGCGCGCGTCGCGCGGAACACCTGGTGGTCGCGCCGCTACCCGCAGCTCGGCGGCCACTCGATCGCGTACTTCTCCGCCGAGTTCGCGCTGCACCAATCGCTGCCGATTTACGCCGGCGGCCTCGGCGTGCTCGCCGGCGATCACTGCAAGGAGGCGAGCGATCTCGGCGTGCCGCTCATCGGCGTCGGCTTCATGTACCCGCAGGGCTACTTCCACCAGCACATCTCGGCGGAAGGCTGGCAGGAAGAGAGCTACGAGCGCCTGAGCTGGGCCGACGCGCCGATCGAGCCGGCGCTCACGCCCGACGGCAAGCCGTGCATCACGGCGGTGCCGCTCGGCGATCGCTCGGTGCTCGTCGCGGTCTGGCGCGTGCGCATGGGCCGCGTGAAGCTGTATCTGCTCGACACCGACCTCGAGGAGAACGCGCCGTGGGATCGCGAGCTCTCGGCGCGCCTCTACGGCGGCGATCGCGAGACGCGCATCCAGCAGGAGATCATCCTCGGCGTCGGCGGCGTCCGCGCGCTGAAGGCGCTCGGTTCGGATCCGGGCGTCTTCCACCTGAACGAAGGCCACGCCGGCTTCGTCGTGCTGCAGCGCATCCGCGATCTGATCGAGCACGGCGCCACCTTCGACGCCGCGCTCGACGAGATCCGCCAGACGACGATGTTCACGACGCACACGCCGGTGCCGGCGGGGCACGACGCGTTTCCGTTCCATCTGGTCGAGAAGCACCTCGCGGGCCTGTGGGGCACGCTCGGCGCGAACCGCGATCGCTTCATGGCGCTCGGCGCGTACGACAACGGCAGCGGGATGCAGTTCAACATGACGGCGCTCGCCATCCGCTCCGCGGGATCGACCAACGCCGTCAGCCAGCTGCACGGCGAGGTGACGCGCGCGATGTTCGCGCCGATGTGGCCCGAGATCCCCGAGCCGGAGCGCCCGGTGTCGGCGGTGACCAACGGCGTTCACGTGCCGACGTGGATCGCGAGCGATCTGGCGAGCCTGTTCGCGACGCATCTCGGCGCGGACTGGCTCGAGCGGCACGACGATCCGGCGCTCTGGGACGGCATCGCGTCGATTCCCGACGAAGCGTTGTGGGCGTGCCGCCAGGGGCTGCGGCGCTACCTCTTTACCTTCGTCCGCGAGCGCGCGCGCCAGCGGTGGATGGAAGACCGCGTCGGCATCCCGCGCGTCGTCGCCGCCGGCACGCTGCTCGATCCCGACGCGCTGACGCTCGGGTTCGCGCGCCGCTTCACCGGCTACAAGCGGCCCGAGCTCGTCTTCCACGATCCCGAGCGGCTCGCGCGGATCCTGAACGCGTCGGGCCGTCCCGTGCAGATCGTCTTCGCCGGCAAGTCGCATCCGGCCGACGACATCGGCAAGCACCACCTGCAGCGCGTCTACAAGCGCGCGCTCGATCCGATGTTCGGCGGCCGCGTCGCGTTCGTGGACGACTACGATCTCCACGTCGCGCACTTCCTCGTGCAGGGGTGCGACGTGTGGCTGAACAACCCGCGCAAGCCGCTCGAGGCGAGCGGCACGAGCGGCATGAAGGCGGCGATCAACGGCGTGCCGCACCTGAGCATCGGCGACGGCTGGTGGGCCGAGGGATTTACCGGCGGCAACGGCTGGCTGATCGAGGGCGGCTCGTCGCCCGACAACGCCGACGCGCAGGACGCCGCCGACGCCGCCGCGCTCTACACGCTCCTCGAGTGAGAGGGGATTGGGGCTTGGGGATTAGGGATTTGTTAGATCACGGCTGTCACGCTGGCCGGGCTGGTTCTTACTGAAGGCAACGAGTCCTTAACGAATCTCCCATCGCCAGTCCCCAGTCCCCAATCCCCAATCCCCAATCCCCTCAGCGGGCGCCTATAATTCGCGGTTATGACGCCTTACGACCGCGCCGTCGGTCGCTTGTCCCGCCGCGAGCTCCTCCGGCTCGCGTCCATTCTCGGCGCCGGGGCGATCGTCGCGCCCGCCTATACACGGCGCGTGCTCGCGCGGCCCATCTTCGACGCGTATCCCTACACGCTCGGCATCGCGTCGGGCGATCCGGCGCCTGACGGCGTCGTGCTCTGGACGCGGCTCGCGCCCAAGCCGCTCGAGGGCGGCGGCATGCCGATGGAGATCGTCGAGGTCGACTGGGAGATCGGCGCCGACGCGCGCTTCACGAAGATCGTGCAGCGCGGGACCGAGCTCGCGCGGCCGGAGCTGGGGCACAGCGTCCACGTCGAGGTGGCGGGGCTCGAGCCGTCGCGCGAGTACTTCTACCGGTTCCGCGCGGGCGCGGAAGTGAGTCGCACGGGCCGCACGAAGACCGCGCCGGCGGCGGGCGCCGCCGTCGACCGGCTGCGGTTCGCGGTCTGCGGCTGCCAGAACTACGAGCAGGGCTACTACACCGCGTTCCGCCGGATGGCCGAGGAGCAGTTCGACTTCGTCTTCCACACCGGCGACTACATCTACGAGATGCGCGCGAGCAACGGGCGCGCCGACGTCGTCCGCGAGCACAACGGCCGCGAGCCGTACACGCTCGTCGACTATCGCAACCGCTACGCGCTCTACAAGATGGATCGCGATCTGATGGCGGCGCACGCCTCCGCGCCGTGGGTCGTCACGTGGGACGATCACGAGGTGGACAACAACTACGCCGGGGACATCGACGAGCGCGCGACGCCGCCGGAGATCTTCCTGCTGCGGCGCGCGGCGGCCTACCAGGCGTACTACGAGACGATGCCGCTGCGGCGGAGCACGCTGCCGAGCGGCAGCCACATGCGGATCTACCGGCGGCTGCAGTTCGGATCGCTCGTCGATCTCAGCGTGCTCGACACGCGGCAGTGGCGCTCGGACCAGGCGTGCGGCGACGGCCTGCGCAGCAACTGCGCGGAGGCGCTCGAGGAATCGCGCACGATGATGGGCCCCGAGCAGGAGCAGTGGCTCTACGACAACCTCGCCGACGCGCGCGCCCGCTGGACGGTGATCGGCCAGCAGGTGCCGACCTTCGCGCGCGACTTCAAGGCGTGGATTCCCGACGGCCGCTTCGCGATGGACAAGTGGGACGGCTACGTCGCCGCGCGCCGCCGCCTCTACACGCACATCGCCGAGTCGAAGGCGCCGAACCCGATCGTGCTCTCCGGCGACGTGCACATGCACTACGCCGCCGATCTCAAGCTCGATTTCGAGAACGTGCGCTCGCCGGCGATCGGCGTCGAGCTGACGAACACGTCGATCACGTCGCTCGGGGACGGCAGCGCCGTCTCCGCCGACTGGCACATGATCAAGAGCGACAACCCGCACATCAAGTACCACAGCGCGCGGCGCGGCTACATCGCGTGCGCCGTGACGCCGACGACGCTGCGCGCCGACTTCAAGATCCTCGACAGAGTGACGGCGCCCGATCTGCCGATCCGCACCGACCGATCGATCGTCGTCGAGGCCGGGCATCCGGGCGCGAACACGGATTGAGAACGCGGAGTCTGCGAAGGCCGCGAAGAAGGATCTCCGCGAGCTTTGCCTACTTTGCGTCGTCTTGCCCGGATGCTAGACTGCGATCATATGTCACGCAAGGCGGTCGTGAAGTCGCGGTGCGCGCTGTGCGGCGCCAAGGAGGTGTCGGAGCCGCGCGGCGAGGAGAAGTACTGCCGCGACTGCTGGGACAAGAAAATCGCCGTCGAAGAAATCGTCGCGCGCGAGTTCGCGCTCAAACGCTACATCCGCGCGCACAGCGCGGAAAAATATCTGATTTACCATTCGACGCTCAAGCGCCCCTGCGGACAGCTGATCGTCGTCGACGACGGCTACGATCTGTTTCTCACGCTGATGCTCTATCCGAGCTTCGGCTGGGACGAGCCGGCGTATCACCTGGAAGGGGACCCGGAAGGGCGCCTGTTCTCGGAGATTCTGGTGGACGTCGTGGCCGCCGAGGTGATCGAGCCGTGGGGCGGCGGCAAGTGGCACATGGAGATCTTCCGGTCGGTGAACGCCGAACCGGAAGACTGGAATGGTGAAATGTAAGTCCGGTATAATCCGCGGCACCCGTACTTCAGCGCCAATCATCCCGGGAGGACCTTATGACACGCGCGCGTCTCATCCTAGCCGCGTCGATTGCCGGCGTCAGCATCGCCCTGGCGGCCGTTTCCGCTCAGACCCCGCAGCCCCCGCCCATGCAGTCGATCCTGGCGGGGAAGAAATTCACGCCGCCCTTCAAGGGGCAGGCGGAAGTCGAGTTCACCAAGCCGGTCACCAAACGCGACAAGGAGATGGTGGTGACGACGATGCAGGTGAAGAACACGATGAACGCGCCGCTCCTGCGCCTCACGATCGACGAGACGTGGTACGACAAGGCCGGCGGCCTGGTCACCGGCGGCAAGGGCGTCGTGAACCGGATCGAGCCGGGCGAGGTCGCGACGGTGAAGATCGAGACGCCGTTCAACGCGAAGATGTCGGCCAACAACTACAACTTCAGCCACGCGAACGGCACCGTGAAGCCGCACCGCGTCGAGAAGCTGGCGGCGGCGGGCGACAAGGAGCCCGCGGCGAAGCCGGCGTCCGCAACGAAGACGAAGAAGAAGTAAGGGCCCGCCCTACTGCGTTTTCTCGAACCGCACGTTCGCCGCGGCCACCTTCGGAATCGCGACGATGTGGAACGGGAAGGTGAGCACCTGCGCTGAGACGGCGCCGCGCGCCGGCTTGGTTTCCGTGTAGCGCACGATCAGAGCGCCGCCGCCTTCGGTGGCGCTCACGATCGCCGTGCTGAA
>QHWK01000612.1 GCA_003223775.1 Acidobacteriota bacterium | reverse complement strand
AGCTGGCGGCCGGCGGACGCACGCCGACGCCGAAGAAGCTGAGCGCCGACTCGATCAGGATTCCGCGCGCGACGGCGAGCGTGATCGACACGGCCACCGCCTGGGCGGCGTTCGGCAGCAGGTGCCGCACGAGCACGCGTGCGTGCCCCGCGCCCGCCGAGCGCGCACTCTCGACGAAGCCCCTTCCGCCGAGCGTTCTGAACTCCGCGCGGACCACGCGCGCCGTCTCCATCCATCCGGCGATCCCGATCAGCACGATGAGCGCCGGAATCGACGGCTGGAGCACGACCGCCGCGATCATCAGGAGCGGCAGCCGCGGGATGGCGAGCATCGCGTCGGTGCCGCGCATCAACACCGCGTCCACCGCGCCGCCGGCGTAGCCCGCCACGCCGCCAATCGCGACCCCGGACGCGCCGGCGACCGCCGCCGAGAACATGCCGACCTCGAGCGAGACGCGCGCGCCGTACAGGACGCGGCTGAAGACGTCGCGCCCGAGCTCGTCGGTCCCGAACACGTGCGCCGCCGACGGCGCCTCGCGGCGCATCGAGAGGTCGATGCGTTCGGGCGCGTACGGCGCGACGATTGGCGCCGCGAGCGCCGCGGCAATCAAGCCGGCGAAGACGAGCGCCGGCAGCCGCATCACGACGCCGGCACGCGCGGATCGACGATCGCGTGCGCGACGTCGGCCGCGATGTTGAACGCGACGACCGCGGCGGCGGAGAGCATCAGCATCGCCATGAGCACGGTGTAGTCGCGGCGCGCGAGCGCTTCGGTGAAGAGGCTGCCGAGGCCCGGCCACGCGAAGACGCTCTCGGTGACGACGGCGCCCGACACGAGAAGCGCCGCGTCCACGGTGACGAGCGCGACGAGCGGTCCGAGCGCGTTCCGGAGCGCATGCCGCAGGACGACGCGCCGCTCCGGGACGCCGCGTGCGCGCGCCGCCGCGACGAACGGCTGCGACAGCGTCTCGATCATCGACCCGCGCAGGTAGCGCGACCAGCCCGAGGCCAGGACGATCGCGAGCACGGCGGTCGGGAGCACGAGATGCTGCAGGCGATCGACGAGATCGCCGCCGGCGGGCGCCGCGCGGCCCGACGACGGCAGCCACCCGAGGCCGATCGCGAAGATCATCTGAAGCAGCAGGCCGAACCAGAACGCCGGCAGCGCCACGCCGGCCATCGACGCGATCATCGCCGCGCGATCGAACCAGCCTCCGCGGCGCACCGCCGCCGCGACGCCGACCGGCATCGTCAGCGCGAGCGCGCACGCGAGCGACACGGCGACGAGCTCGATCGTGGCGGGCAGGCGCTCGACGATCCGCACGACGACCGGACGGCCGTCGCTGAAGCTGTAGCCCCAGTCGCCGCGAACGAACGCCCACAGCCACGCCCAGTACTGCTGCCACAACGGCCGATCGAGCCCGAGCGCGCGCCGGAGGCGTTCGAGGTCGGCCGGCCGCACGTTCGGGTTCGCGAGATAGATCGCCAGCGGGCCGCCGGGCGCCGCGTGGATCAGCAGGAACACCACCACCGAGACGACGAAGAGCAGCGGCACCGCCTGCGCGAATCGGCGCACGAGGAATCGCGCGCTCACCGGATGGCCCATTCGTGGACGTTCCAGAAGATGCCGGTGTTGGTCGGGTTGCCCTTGAAGTTCACGAGCGACGCCGGCACCGCATCGAGCCGTGTGATCGAGTACAGCGGAATCTCCGGCACCTCGTCCGCGATGATCGCCTGCGCGCGCTCGAGCAGCGCCTTGCGCCGCGCGCGATCGACCGTGCGATCGGACGCGTAGAGCAGCTCGGTCAGCCTGTCGTCGCGAAAATAGTTGATGTTGCGCCCGGCGGGCGGCGTGCGATCGGCGGCGAAAAACGTCGTCAGCTCGGGATCGGAGGGCAGCTGCCACCAGTGCAGCATCGCGTCGAACCGTCCCTCGAACCAGATCGCTGCGAGCGCGGTGCCGTCGCGCAGCTCCACCGCCACGTCCACGCCGACCTCGCGAAGCTGCCGTTCGACGGCCTGCGCGATGCTCTCGCGGATCGCGTAGCCCGCCTGCGTGATGAGCGTGAACGCGAGACGCTTGCCTCCGCGCGCGCGAATGCCGTCGGCGCCGGGCGCCCATCCGGCTTCGTCGAGGAGCGCGCGCGCCTTCCCCGGATCGAACGGGTAGCGCGCAACGCGATCGGTGTACGCCCACGAGACCGGCTGGATCGGGCCGTCGGCCACCGGCGCGAGGCCGTCGAGGATCGTCCGCGCGTAGCCTTGTCGATCGAGCGCCGAGATGAGCGCGCGCCTGACGCGCACGTCGGCGAAGGGCGGGAACGTCCGCTCGTTCAGCGTGACGTGCTCGTAGGCATTGCCCGGCGTGCGCGCGACGACGATCGAGGGGATCGCCGCCAGCTCGCGGTACTTGTCCCACGGGGCGAGCGCGACGACGTGCACTTCCCCGTTCTTCAGCTGGTTGACGCGCGTGTTCGTGTTGGGCAGGAACTTGAACAGGAGCCGTTTGATCCGCGGATACCGGATTGCGGTTGTAATCCTGCGCGCGATCGATGTCGCGCCCGCCCAGCAGGTGCTTCGGCAGCGCGCCGCGGATGAACTGGATGTCGTACGGCGCGTAAATCTCCCGGTAGTGCACGACGGCCGTCAGCGGATCCGGCGTGTCGACGCCGCTGATGCGATCGAAGCCGTCGGTGCTTTCCGGATTGTAGTCGGGTCCGTTGATCGCCTCGACCGTGAACCGCACGTCGGCGGACGTGAACGGCGTCCCGTCGTGCCACGTGACGCCAGGCCGCAGCTTCCAGACGACGTCCATGCCGCCGTCGCCGCGCAGGCGCACGCCGCCGTTCTCGATCGTCGGCACCTCGCTGGCGAGCAGCGGCACGACGCGCATCTGCTCGTCGGTCGTCGTCAGCCCTTCGACGATGCACGACTCGATGTCCTCGAGGATGTGCGTGCTGAACCGGTTCAGCGTGTCGGGCTCGCGGTCGTACCCGACGATCAGGAGATCGTTCGACGGCCCGCCACCGCGCGCGCGGCCCGCGCACGCAGGAACGGCCGCGACGGCGGCCGCGAGCGCCACGAACGCGCGGGCGAAGCGCGCGGGCGTGGCCGACATCAGCAGATGCGCTCCAGCAGCGGCACCGGAATCGAGCCGAACGACAGCACGCGGTCGTGAAAGCGCTGGAGATCGAACGCCGATCCTTCGACGCGCTGACGCGACGCGCGGAGGCGGTGCAGGCCTTCGGTGCCGAGCCAGTACATGAGCGCGGTACCCGGGAACATCGAGTTCTTGCACGCCTCGGCGCGCGCCGCATCGGGCGCCATGCCGATGCGATCGCGATACACGGCGATCGCGCCGTCGAACGACAGCGATCGCTCGTGCAGGCCGATGTCGACCACCGCGCGCGCGGCCAGCCGCGCGCGCGCGTGCTGCTGAGCGATCGATTCGTCCGGCGTGAGGTACCCGATCTCGTCCATCACGTCGGTGGCATAACAGGCCCACCCTTCCGCCATCGTGCCGCCGAGGAACATGCCGATCCGGGTCGCGCAATCGACCGCCGCGACGCGCCCGATCTCCGAGGCGCCCGCGTAGGCGTAGTAGTTCTGCACATGATGGCCGATCGCGCCGTGATGGACGACGTGATTGAGCTTGATCGCGCTGCAGTTGGCCGCGCGCAGCCGGCGGCGCTGCTCGTCGGCGGGCATCCGCTCGTCGACGGGCGTCACGACGTAGTCGTGGATCGGCAGGCGATCGAACGGCGCCGGCGAGCGATAGAACAGGTAGTAGAGAAACGGCGCGGCCTCGCGCGTCTCGGGCGGAATGGGTACGTAGCGGATGGGATAGTCGGGCCACGTGACGAGGCGCGCGTCGAGGGCGCGCGTGCGGCAGTCGTCCCACGTCCGCTGAAACGCTGGCAAGTATTCGACGGCCGACGGATGGTGCGCCGCGAGCCGCTCCTGCACTTCGGGCCAGCCGCCGGGCGCAGCCGCGCGCGCCCGACGAACGAGCTCCGCCAACGCATGTTCGAGCGCCTCCTGCGCGGCCCTCGCGAGCTCGCGGCGGTCCGCGGCGCACCAGTGGCCGCGGGCGAGCAGCAGATCCAGCATCTCGGCGCCGGCGGCGTACGACGATTCGTCCGCCAGTGGCGCGTCGGCGAGCCATCGGCGAAATGTGTCGATCGCCGCGCAGGCGCGCGTGCCCGCGGCGCGCACGCCGTCGTCGTCGAGCGACTCGGCCGCGAGCCACTGCGGCAGCCCGCCGGCGATCAGGCGCTCGGTCCCGTCGCATTCCTTCAGCGCCTTGCGCCGCCACTCCTCGGGAATCGCGCACCCAATCGACGCACGCGCGCCGTCGAGAAAGGCCGGCATCGCGTCGAGACGCGCGGCGACGGCGGCGGCGCGCTGCGGCGCCGGCGCGAACCGGCGCGTGATCAGCGCGACGATGCCGAACGCCGCTTCTCCGATCGCGAGCGACGGGTTGCCGCGCTGGAAGTGGCGCCCCTCGAGCTCGGCGAGCTGGACGTCGAGGAACGCCGCGGCGAGCGCTTCGTCGCGAGCTCGCACGTCGCCGAGATCCGCCGGCGGCGCGTCGGCGTGCGGCAGCGCCCCACGCAGCCGGCGCATCTCGTCCGCCGCGCGCTCGAGTCCGCCGGGCGACCAGTCGGGAAAACGATCGTCGAACTCGTGGACGCCGGTGAACGTCGCGTTCACGGGCCGCAGGCGGTAATAGCTGTCGAAGAAGGCGGCGAGCGCGCTCATCGGGCCAGCGGCAGCGAGACCCACCGGCGCTCGCGAAACGAGAGCTCGACGGCGTTGATCACTTCCTGCACCCATGCGCCGTCGCCGAAACTGCCCTCGTTCGACGCGCCGCCGTCGACGATCTCGGTGATGAAGCTGCTCACGAGGTTCGCGTAGAAGAGCGTGCGCCACGATTCGGTGCGCGCGCCGTCCGGCGGATAGCAGCGCGCCGGAATCTCGAGCTCGCGGAACTCTACCCGATCCGGCGTCGCCGCCCGGAGCGTTTCGGCGATGCCTTCTTCCTCGACCAGCCGGCAGATCAACGCTCCCGTGCTTCCGTACAAGCGCGCCTCGATTCCCGGATAGTTGCCGATCGTGACGAAGCTGGTCTGGACCGAGCAGAGCGCGCCGTTCGCGAACTCGCCGAGGAAGATGTCGCCGTCGTCGATGTTCATCCGCATCATGCGGTTGGTCGCGCGCACCATGCGCTCGGGGACGAAGTTGCGCATGGTCCCGACGACCTGCGCGAGGTCCGCGCCGACGAGCAGGTGCGCCAGGTCGATGATCGGCGCGGCGTCTCCGGGTCGATCCACTGATAGTTCTGCTCGAAGCCGTTGAAGATGTACGGCTCGCCGACGAAACCGTCCGCTATCAATGCCTGCATGTACATCACGGCGGGCGCGTACCGGAAGGTGAGGCCGACCTTCGTCTTCAGATTCTTCGATTCCGCGAGCTCGTGCGCGCGCCGGATGTCGCGGTAGTCGTGACACACCGGCTTCTCGCAGAGGACGTGCTTTCCCGCCTCGAGCGCTCGCCACGCGAGGTCGAAGTGCGTGTGGCTCGGCGTGCAGACATCGACGAGATCGATGTCGTCGCGCCGGAAGATGTCCGCCGCGTCCGCCGTTGCCGTCGGGACGTCGAATGCGCGCGCGGTGTCGCGCGCCCGGTCGATCTCGATGTCGCACACGGCGACGACGCGGCAGCGCGGATCGCGGCGATAACCGGGGAGATGCGCGGCGCGAGCCCATGTGCCGGCACCAACGACGCCGACGCGGACGATCGTGTCTCGGATCATCGGCGGATCGAAAAACCGTCGTGCGTGCTCACGAGGCGAACGCGGGCGGCCGTTCTCCGGCGACGCCGAACGCGCGCTCGAGCGCGAGGCCCGCGCGCGCGACGGTTCCTTCGTCGAAGAGGCGTCCGACGAGCGTCACGCCGTGCGGCACGCCCTCCGACATTTGCACGAACCCCGCGTGTAGCGTCAGCGACGGATGGCCGGTGAAGTTCGAGATCGTCAGCATCTCGTCGCGCAGCGACGGCACGAGCAGCAGGTCGACGGTGGAGAAGATGCGCGCCATCTCCATCGCCACTTGACGCCGGAAGCGATCGGCCTGCACGAAATCGACGGCGGAGAGAAACCGCGCCTGGCGGAAGAGATTCGGCCACGCGTCGGGCACCTGCGCCCTGAGCGTGCGCATGCCGCCGTTGAGCGTCAGCTCCTCGAACGACGCCGCGGCTTCCGCGAACAGCACGTGCTGCAGCGAGGTGTACGGCCAATCGGGGAGCCGCACGTCGATGGGCATCATGCCGAGCATCTTCACCGTCTCGAGCGCGGCGCGATCGACGTCGGTGGCGGGGTTCTCGTTCATCCAACCCGGGAAGTAGCCGACGCGCAGCCTGCGCACAGGCGCCGCCGCGTCGAAATCGAGATGGCTCGCCACGCTCGACACGTCGCCGGAATCCGGTCCGCCGATCGCGCGCAGCACGAGCATCGCGTCCTCGACCGTGCGCGTCATCGGCCCGAGCTTGTCGAGCGACCAGCAGAGCGTCATCGCGCCGGTGCGCGGCACGCGGCCGAACGTCGGACGCAGCCCGGTGATCCCGCACCGCATCGCCGGCGACACGATGCTGCCGCCGGTCTCGCTGCCGATCGAAAACGCCACGAGCGCCGCGGCGGTCGCCGCGCCGGGCCCGGCGCTCGATCCCGACGCGCCTTCCTCGACGAGCCAGGGGTTCATCGTCTGGCCGCCGAACCAGATGTCGTTCAGCGCGAGCGCGCCGAGGCTCAACTTCGCGACCAGCACCGCGCCCGCGGCGCGCAGACGCTGCACGACGACGGCATCAGCCGCCGGCACGCGGTTTCTGAAGGGCTCGGCGCCGTAGGTCGTCGCGATGCCGGCGGTGTCGAGGAGATCTTTCACGCCGAACGGGATGCCGTGCAGCGGGCCGCGATAGCGGCCGGCGGCGATCTCGGCGTCGGCCTGCCTGGCCTGCGCGAGCGCGGCGTCGCGCGCGAGCATGATCACGGAGTGGAGCGCGCCGTCGTCGCGCGCAATCCGCTCGAGATAGATCGCCGTCAGCCGCTC
>QHWK01000611.1:4331-6512 GCA_003223775.1 Acidobacteriota bacterium | reverse complement strand
CCTTGGCGTCGGACGTGATCGCGTGCGGCGTGTTGAACTGGTTCGGCCCGGCGCCGCGCGTGCCGAGCGTCTTCACCCACTTGCCGTCCTTGGCGATCTTCACGACGCGTGAGTTGTTGTAGCCGTCGCTGACGAAGATGTTGTCCTGCAGATCCCAGGTGACGTCGGTCGGGCGATTGAACGTGCCCATGCTGCCCGCCGGGTAGCGCTCGGTCTCCTTCTCGCCGCGCTCGGTGAACCGCTCGAGGAAGTCGATCGCCTCGGTCTTGCGGCCGAGCACCATCGACACCATCCCCTGCGGGTTGAACTTGACGATCATGTTCGCGCCTTCGTCGGTCATCCAGACGTTGTCGTACTTGTCGACGCGGACCGTGTGCGCGAACGACGCGGCGTAGTTGTCCGGCCCCCACTGCTTCACGAACTTCAGCGCCGGATCGAACTCGTAGAGCTGCGACGCCGTCGCGCCCTTGGCCGGACCCGCGTTGCCGCTGCGCGTGAACACGAAGAGGTGCCCTTTGGAGTTCTTCGCGACGCCGACCGCTTCGCCAATCGTGTGGTTGGGCACCGACAGCCCGAGCACTTCTTCGGCCGCCTGCAGGCGCGGCGTCGACTTCTCGAGCGCCTCCTGCTTGGCGAGCGCCGCCTGCATCTCGGGCGACGGCGCGCCGCGCTGGGCGCTGACGCCGCCGCCGACCAGCAACACTGTCAACGCGATGACGGACCGTTTCATACAGCCTCCTGGAGTGGTCGGAGAATACACCCGCATCGTGCAAGGCAGGAAGGGAGGAAGGCAGGAGGGCAGGAATTCAAGGCAGCAGGAGGGAAGGCGGAAATGACGAAGGCGGAAGGCAGGAAGAGTTGAAGGACGGGAGGGCGACGCCTTTGATCCTTTGATCCTTTGATCCTTTCATCCTTTCATCCTTGCTTTCAGCCTTCCGGCCTTCCACCTTCGTCATTCCACCCTTCCTGCCTTCCTCCCTTGAATTCCTGCCTTTCTGCCCTTCTGCCTTCCTGCCTTGCCATGGTCAGCAGATGCTACAATCCGCGGAAAGGAGCCGGTCATGACACATCGCTCGCTCCGAATCCAGGTCCTGTCGCTGGCGGCGCCGGTGGTCGTCTCGGGTCTGGCGTTTGCGGGGCCCGCCGGCGATGCCGTCCGGCCGGTGACGTTCGCCAAGGACGTCGCGCCGATCCTCCAGGCGAAATGCCAGGAGTGCCACCAGCCCGACTCGATCGCGCCGATGTCGCTCCTCACCTATCAGGACGCGCGGCCGTGGGCCCGCTCGATCAAGGAGCGCGTCGCGTCGCGCCAGATGCCGCCGTGGCATATCGACAAGACGGTCGGCGTCCAGAAGTTCAAGAACGACATGTCGCTCACCGACGATCAGATCGACACGATCGTCCGCTGGGTCGATCAGGGCGCGCTGCAGGGCGACCCGAAGGATCTGCCGCCGCCCCGGCCGCTCGTGCGCGACAACGAGTGGAAAGCGGTGCGCGACGGCTTCGGTCCGCCGGACCTCGTCGTGAAGTCGGCGGAGTACACGATGCCGGCGCAGCATCAGGACGTCTGGTTCCGCCCCGCGTCCGACATCCCGCTCGCCGAAGCGCGCTGGGTGAAGCTCGTCGAGATCCGTCCGTCGAGCCTCAAGGCGCGCAAGATCATCCATCACTCGATCGCGCACCTCGTCCTCGTCGACGATCCCGACGCCGTGAACCAGGGCACGACCGCCGGACCCGGCCGGCGCGGCGGCGGCGGCGGCGATCCCGACGACATCGTCAACGCGCGGCCGCAGCTGATGGAGTGGGCGATCGGCAAGGGCTACGATCTCTATCGGCCCGGCACCGGCAAGCTGATGCTGCCCGGCGAGCGGATCACGTGGGATCAGCACATCCACGCGGTCGGCGAGGAGATCACCGGCGGCTCGGAGATCGGGGTCTGGTTCTACAAGAAGGGCGAGGAGCCGAAGAAGCGCAGCTACCTCGTCGGCTTCACCGGCATCGATCGATCGAAGATGCTCGACATCCCGCCGAACTCGTTTGCGATGACCGAGGGCTTCACCGTGCTCAAGGAGAACGCGGTCATCGAGAACTTCCAGCCGCACTTCCACCTGCGCGGCAAGGCGATGGAGGTCGAAGCGATTCTTCCCGACGGCAGCCGCCAGGTCCTGAGCTACGTCGGCA
>QHWK01000611.1:0-4094 GCA_003223775.1 Acidobacteriota bacterium | reverse complement strand
CGATTGGCTGACGATCGCCTCGCGCTCCTGCTGGCCGACCGGGACGATCATCATGCCGTCCGGTCCGACGCGGTTCATGAACACCGGCGTGCCGCGCGCGCCGCCGATGTCGGCGTCGGTGAGGTTCGGCCCGTAGAACATCAGGTGCGGGTTCGACGTCGTGCGCGTGACGCCGCCGTGCTCGTCGATGCGGTAGCGCATCGGCGACAGCATGTAGGCGACGCCGGCGCGCGACGGCGCGTGATACTGCCCGCTCTTGAACCGCTGCGCGACGATCGCCTCGATCTCCGCGCCTGATTTTCCGGCGAGCCGCATCTGCGCATCCTCGAAGTCGAGCGGCAGCAGCGAGCGCGCGCCTTCGGCGTCCCAGCAGACCGGGAAGAGATCGCCAGCCCGCCGGCTCACGAGGCACGCGAACGCGTTCTTGCCCTGCCGCGCCGTCGTGTAGCCGGTCTCGTCGAGCGTCCACACCGTCGCCTCGTCGCGCAGGTGCTTCGGCGCGGCGCTGAGCGCGAGCTCCAGCTCGAGCGCGCGCGGCAGCAGCGGATACTGCGGCGACTGCGCGAACCGCGGCCGCGCGCTCGCGCCGGTCGCGGCATCGGCCGACGGCGCCGCGCCGGCGAACTGGCGCGCGTGCTCGAGCTCGGGCCGCGCCTGTCGATCGCCGCGCTCGCAGATCTTCACGAGCTGCGCGTAGTAGGTGCGCGCCTTCGCGCGGTCGCCCGCCGTTTCGGCGGCGCGCCCGGCGCCGTACACCGATCGGAAGCGGTTCGGCTCCTTCTTCAGGCTCGCCTCGAATTCCTTGAGCGCGGCCGCGGCCTGATTCGCCTCGAGCAGCATCTCGCCGAGCAGCTCGTGCGCCGGCGCGATCGGGCCGGGCGTGATCGCCGACTTGTCGGTGGTGTCCTCGAGCGCGGCGGCGTACGCGTCCTTCGCCTGCACCTCCTTCTCCTGGAGCGCCTTCAGCTCGTCGACCTCGGCGCCTGCGGCGTCGGGCTTTCCCGATCGCGCGGCGCCGATCGCGCGCGCGAAGCGCGTGATCGCTTCGATGAACGGCTGCCCGGCGGGATGCACGGGAAGCGCCGCGGCGTCGGCCCACGCGCCGCGCTCCACGGCCCAGCGCGCCGGAATCGCGGCGGCCGCCCAGCCGCCGGCGAGGTTGCCGGCCATGCCGGGCATCCCGGGCATGTCGCCGCGCCCGCCCGCGGGCGGCTGCGCGCGCGCCAGGATCTCGGCGAGGCCGTCGAGAATCTTCTTCGCTTCCTTGTCCTGCGCCGTCTGCAGGTAGGCGTACATCTCGTAGTCCCACGCGTGCAGCCCTTCGCCGACGTCGTGCCGCGCCATGGCGGTGTCGTGCGAGCGGATGTTGGTGTCGATCGACTCCTGCCACGAGCCGACGCGCGTGAAGGTGTGCGCCGGCATGTGGAGCGCGTGCGGCGCGTCGGGCGCGAGGTTCGCGTACTTCCGCGCGTAGGGCAGCGCGCGCGGCGCGAGCGCCGGCACGTCGTAGCTGTGAATCAGATAGTGCGTGACGCCGGGATGATCGGGCTCCACTTTATAGAGCCGCTCGAGGATAGCGGCGTCCTTCAGCTGGTTCGCGTAGGTATTGTCAGTGGGCTGCGCCGTCTGATCGACGGCGAGGGCGTAGAACGCGGCGGCCTCGCGATCGTCCGGATACTTCGCCGAGAGCTGCGCCATCGCCTTCTCGTAGGCGAGCGTCCGCGCGCGGTGATCGAGTGCGGCGGCGTCCTTGTAGAGCAGCGCGACGGCGGCGATGTAGGCGCGCTCGCGATCGGTTTTCGCGCCGATCGATTGCGCCTTCTCCGCCGCGACGAGGCCGTCCTGCAGCACCTTCGGCGCGCGCAGGCCGGCGAACGGGTTGCCCCACGTCGCCATCGCGATCCCCCATTGTGCGATGCCGCACGACGGATCGTCGTCGAGCACTTTCTTGAAGCCGGCGATCGCGTCGGCGAACTCGAACGAGTGCAGGAGCGCGATCGCGTGATCGAACTCCTCCGCCGCGGCGGGCGCGCACGAGGTTGCGAAATGGACCTTTCCGAGCCGCTCGCCGCCGGCGCGCGGCGTCTGCGCGCGAACGCCGGACGAGGCGAGCATCACGACCACCGCCAACAAGACCGCACATGCCGCACGCATATCGCTCTCCTTCACGAATTCCTGGAGCGGGTTTCAGAATGACGAATTGATGTCGAGATGACGCCGGAGCGCGCGAAGGTCGACGCCGTCGCGTCGAGAATCTCTTCCGACAGCCCGGGATCGTCGACGGCGCGCGACAGGATCAGCGCGCCGACCATGCCGGCCATCGTCGCGAGCGCCTTCTGCCGCCGCGCCGCCGCCGATCGGCCCGGCACGAGGCGCCGCAGCACGTCCACGCGCCGGCGGAGGCCTTCGGTGAACGCGCGCCGCACCGATCGCGGCTGCCGGACCACGTCCGAGCCGAGCGCCGCGAACAGACAGCCGCGCCCCGCGTCGTCGCGATGGCGCGGCGAGAGGTAGGCGCGGACGAGCTCGGCGCTCGACGGATCCGGTTTCCCCGTCAGCCGCTCGAGCCATCCGTCACGGCCGAGGACCCGCGCCGTGATCTCCGCCGCGAGATCGTCCTTCGAGGCGAAGTGGCCGTAGAAGCCGCCGTGCGTCAGGCCGGCGCGCTTCATGATGTCGGCGACGCCGATGCCGTCGAAGCCGCGCTCCCGGAAGAGCGTGCCCGCCACGTCGAGGATCTTCTCCCGGTTCGCCGCCGCCTGTTCGCGCGTGACTCTCACGGATGGGGCTCCCTTCCCGCCCGGCCGCCGGTATTATACATGACGCTCATCATCAATACACGAAGATCCGCAGTGTCCTCGCGCGCAATCACGTCCTCGACGCGCCGAAGACGCCGTCGCAGCAGGGCGACCGAGCGATCTAATCCCGCGCGCCGCAGGCGAGCCCGACGTCGAAGATCCGCGCCGTGTAGCCGCCCTGCAGCGCCGTGCCGGTCGCGTGGCCGGCGGTGTAGTCCGCCGCCGGCCCCGGGCAGTTCGGCAGCCGCGACCCCTGGGCGCCGCGCATCGTGTTGCCGTGAATCGATCCGCCGTTGACGCCGTCGACGGCGAAATTCACGACCGCGCCGAACGACGCGTTGTCGTGCACGACGACGTTCGACGCGAAGCCGCCGCCGCACTGCGTCCACGGATGGCAGCCGACGATGATCCCGAAGCCGAGCAGATCGTAGCCCGACGACACGAGGTTGTCGCTGAACTCGCCGCCCGATCGCGTCGGATCGCCGATCACGAGGCCCGCGAACGCGTACTGGTACGCGTGGGTGATCGTGTTGCGGTAGACCGCGCACTTCGACCCGCCGTTCACGCCGAGATCGACGTCCGTGTTGTCCCAGAAATGGTTGTCGCGGATCGCCGCGTCGACGCACTTGAAGACGGTGAGGCCGTCGGCCCACAGCCCGGCGATGCCGTTCGCGTCCTCCGGCTGGCGGCCATTGTCGTAGAAGAGGCTGTTGGCGATCGTGAAGCCGGCGCTGTCGCCGACCGTCATCGCCGATCCGCAGACGGCGCCCGCCGACTCGACGTAGCGGACGCTGAAGCCGTTGCCGACGAGCTCCACGTTGCGCGAGTTGCGCTGGTCACTGCACGGCTTGTCGCGCAGCAGGCGATTCTCGCGGTTGCCGTCGAACCGGATGAAGGAGATCTCGAAGCCGTCGACGCCCGACGCGCGCAGCATCGACGAGTCGAGGCCCGGCGCGGCAAGGATCGTCGCCTTCGCCGGAATCGCGGCGCTCGTGAGCAGCACGCCCGCGCGCTTGATCTTCAGCGTGTTGGCGACGAGGTAGCCGACGTAGCCCGGCCCGCGATCCGGCTGCAGCAGCACCGCGTCGTACGCGTCGAGGCATGCCTGCAGCGCGGCATCGTCCGGCAGATTGTCGTACGGGCTGGCCGCGTCGCACGTTGTCGTCGTACGGACCGCGCCCGTGCGTGCGCCGACGGCTGCGCACGCAAGACAGGCGAGCGCCACGATGAGCAATCGGCGCATCGATCCATTGTGACGCGTTCCGCAAGTCTAGTGTCGAGGCGCGCCCTGGAGGC